>JAZLHQ010000254.1:0-19126 GCA_045616925.1 Eubacteriales bacterium
CGAAAGCTCGCCGCCTCTGATAAGCTGATCGACCGTATTTTCAAGATGCGCGAAAGACTGCATAATCATCCTCCGAAAAGATCTCATACGTCAATTATAGCATATTTTCCGAAAAAGTCAAGAAATGAAACGAATTTCGCGGATCCGCTTTACAAGCGGCGGATTATTTGCTATAATGGGGTATCAATTCCGAAAGAGGTAACAAAATGGCAGAATTCTTTGAGATCCTGATGATCGTT
This sequence comes from Eubacteriales bacterium, assembly GCA_045616925.1. Lineage (GTDB taxonomy): Bacteria > Bacillota > Clostridia > Oscillospirales > CAG-272 > JAZLHQ01. The sequence goes on from JAZLHQ010000254.1 coordinate 240, forward strand.
GCGTTCGGCATTTCTTGGCCGCTGAACGCGGTAAAGGCGTATAAGGCGCGCACCGCGAAGGGCACGAGCCTCGTCTTTCTTCTTCTGATCTTCTTCGGCTATATCGCCGGGATCACGTCCAAATTCATCAACGAACAGTATATGGCAAGTTTTGCGCAGAAATGGTACGTACTCGTCTTCTATTTCATCAATCTGCTGACGGTAAGTGTCAATCTCGTGCTGTACGCGCGCAACAAGCGTCTTGACGGAAAGGCTTCGGAATGAGAGAATACAAGGACGTCGTCTACGACGAAAATCTCGGCGAAAAGGGAAAACTTGACCTTTATCTTCCCGAAAAAGAGAATTTTCCGCTTCTTTTGTGGTTCCACGGCGGCAGTCTTGCCAAAGGCGGACGCGAAGAAATCGCGCCGCTTCTGCCGTATCTTCTCGAAAACGGCGTCGGCGTCGCTTCCGCGAGCTACCCGCTCTATCCCGACGCGAAATACCCCGATTTCATTCTGGCAGCCGCCAAAGCCGCCGCTTTCTGCTATCGGAATCTCGAAAAATACGGCGCGTCGAAGCTCTTTCTTTCCGGCTCCTCCGCCGGCGCCTATCTTACGATGATGCTTTGCTTCGATCGGCAGTATCTCGGAAAATACGGTATCGATCCGACCGATATCGCGGGTTATATCCACGACGCGGGTCAGCCGACCTGCCATTTCAACGTCCTCAAGGAGCGCGGACTTGACAAAAGGCGCGTGATCATCGACGACAGCGCTCCTCTTTATCACGTCGGACTCGCCGAAAAGTACGCGCCGATGCTTATCATCTATTCGGACGACGATATGGTCAACCGCAAGGAGCAGATCCTGATGCTTCTGAAAACGCTTTCGCATTTCGGCTACGATCCCGACAAGATCGAAAGCGTCGAGATGCACGGCAAGCACTGCGCCTACCTTAAAAACACGGATTTTGAAAATCCGTGGTCGAAAACCGTTTGCCGGTTCATCAAAAAGTACGAATAAATCAAAAAACGCCTTGCTGTGAAAAGCAAGGCGCTTTTTTGACGTTGGTCAGATTTCTTTCAGTGCGTCAAGGAGCTGATCGCACGCGGGGATTGTCGTCGCGAACGACGTCACGATCCGAAGGATCTTCGTCTTTTGGAGATCCGTCCATAGCTCGAGACCGAAATTTTCGGTGAGCGCGTCCGCTTTGTCGGCGGGGACTTCGATGAAGATCTGATTGCTCTTCGCGCCGCCGACGGTCTTGATGCCGATCCCGTCAAGTCCGCTGCGGATATAGGAGGCCGTTCTGTTGGAGGTCTTCGCAAGTTCCCAGTAAAGACCGTTTGTGAAGAGCGTCTCGAACTGGATGCCGAGCGCAAAACCTTTGGCGAGCATCGCGCATCTGTTCTTGATATGGAAGCGGAAATCATTCGCAAGTCCCGCCTTGATGACGACCGCCTCTCCGTAGAGAGCGCCGTTCTTCGTGCCGCCGACGTAGAAAATATCGCAGAATCTGCCGATATCTTCGGGAGTCATATCGTTGTCTTCGGAGGTCAGCGCGACGCCGAGACGCGCGCCGTCCATAAAGAGCAGAAGATCGTTTTCGTCGCAGACCTTCCGGAGCGCCGCCAGATCTTTTTTCGTGTAGACCGTGCCCGTTTCGGTCGAATCGGAGATATAAACCATGCGCGGCTTGACCGTATGCTCGTCCGTGTGGAGCGCAAGCTCGTCGAGCACGTCTTCGGCGCGCAGTTTGCCGTCCGCGTTCTTTTTGGCGAGGACCTTATGACCGCTCGCCTCGATCGCTCCCGTTTCGTGGACGTTGATATGTCCCGTATCGCACGCGATGACCGCCTCGTAGGGGCGCAGGAAGTAAGACAGGACGGCGACGTTTGACTGCGTTCCGCCGGACAGGAAGTGGACGTCCGCTTCGTTTTCTTTAAGACCGAACGTCGCGCGGATCAATTTGGCCGCGTTTTCGGAGTGCGTGTCGAGTCCGTATCCGACGTTCTGCTCGTTCTGACATCTGATCAGCGCTTCAAGAACCTCTTTCGCGCCGAGCTCGCTGTAATCGTTTCTGAACATTTTTCTGCCTCTTTGATCTTGAAAATTTGTATCGTCCTGCCCGTAAATCAACGTTTCGGGGTGCGAAAAGCGCACGTTCGGCGTCGGTTTATACGGGTTCCACAGCAGGTTGAGGATTCCTTTTTCCTTTGTTCCCATGCGCGTATCGAACGTCAGTCGCCGATAGGGCTTGAAACCGCATTTCTCCTGCACGCGCTTTGACTGCACGTTGAAATCGTAATGCCCGCAGAGCAGGTAGTCCCAGTCAAGGGTCCTGAAAAGATATTCCGTGATCGCTTTGACGGCCTCGGTCATAATGCCCTTGTTCCAATAGTCTTTGGAGAGGACGAAGCCGATCTCGCGGCCTTTCAGTTCGTCGAATTCGGAGACGGGAAGGGATTTGTCGTGCACGCCGAGCGAGCCGATGGCCTTTTCCCCGAAAACGATGGCGAAGACGTCGCGGTTTTGGATAAAGCCGTCAAGGATTTTGCGGCTTTTTTCGATATTTTCGTGCGGGAGCCAGCCGGCACGCTGCCCGACGCCGTCGACGCGCGCGTATTCGTAAAAATCTTCGAGATCGCTTTCGCGCCACGCGCGCAGAATCAGCCGCTCCGTCCGTATTTCAATTCCGGTCACGTCAAATGGGGTTGTCATTTCGTATCATCTTTCGTTTGGGGTAATTTTGTCAATAAAACCACCGTCTCGACGTGACCCGTGTGGGGGAAGAGGTCGAACGGTTGGATGGATCTCGTCTTATAGCCGTGCTTGATGAAATGGTAAAGATCGCGCGCCAAAGTGTCGGGATTGCACGAAACGTAAACGATCTTTTCGGGCGCGAGTTTGACGGCGCTCTCCATAAATTTCACGGTGCTGCCCGCGCGAGGCGGATCCATGATCAGAGCGTCGATCTTCTCGCCCGCCTTTGCAAGCTTCAGAAGGTATGCCGTCGCGTCCATAGTCACGAACGAAGCGTTTTCAATGCCGTTGATTTCTGCGTTCCCAACGGCGTTTTTCACGCTCTCGGGATTCGATTCGACGCCGATCACCTCTTTGGCAGAGGAGGCGGCGATCAATCCGATCGTGCCCGTGCCGCAGTAGGCGTCGATCAGTCTTTCGCGTCCCGTGAGTTCGAGAATTGAGATCGCGTAGCGGTACAGTTTCTCGGTCATGGGAGGGTTGATCTGATAGAACGAGCGCGCGGAAATGCGGAACGTAAGCCCGCAGAGGCGGTCTTCGACGTAGGGTTTCCCGAAGAGAACGATCTCCTCTTTGCCGAGAACGAGATCGGTCTTTCCACTCGATACGCACTGCACGACCGAGGCGATTTCGGGGAATTCCGCCGTCAGCGCGGCGATAAATGCGTCCTTTTGCGGGAATTTCTCAACGGTCGTCGCGAGAACGACCATATACTGCCCCGTAAAATACCCGACGCGCACGAGGACGTGCCGTAAAAATCCCGAGGCGCCGCCCCGGTCGGCGGGAGATACGCGAAGTTTCTGACACAGTTTGCGGATAAAAAGGACGATGCGGTCGGCAGTTTCATTCTCGATCATACAGGCGTCGATCGGGACGATCTGCCCCGACGTCGACTGAAAGACGCCGGACTGCACGCGCCCGCCGATATTTCTGAACGCCGCCTGCACCTTGCAGCGGTAATGATTCGGATCGTCGGCGCGCACGATCGGAAGGATTTTGCCGTAGCGCGAGAGGATCGAGATCTCCTTGCCCGTTTTGTAGGAGAGCTGCTCCTCGTAGTCCATATTCTGCAGCTGACAGCCGCCGCATTTTTTGTAATAAGGGCAGCCGTTGCCGCGCCCCGTTTTCTTTTCGGTTGGTTTCATGGGATCAGAGTTTCTTCATGATCGTCAGAACGTTCTGACCGTTTTCATACTTGTAACGCATATCGTCCATCGTCTTCTTGACCATAAAGATGCCGAGTCCGCCGATGCTGCGGTCTTCCGCGGAGAGCGTGACGTCGGGATCGTCCTTCGTCAGAGGATTGTAGGGAATACCCTCGTCCGTGAAGCGCAGGTAGAGAAGCGCGGGATCTTCCTTGACGATCAGCTGGACCGATACGGGTCCGCTCTTCTCGTCGTAGGCGTATTTGACGATATTGCTGTAAATTTCGTCGATCGCGATGCTGAACTGCGTCTGGATCTTCATCGGGCAGTTGATCTTTTCAAGTTCTTCCGTGATGAAATCCGTGACGGCGGGGATGTCGTCGATCGAAGCGTTTTCAAAGGAGATCGTGGGTGCCGGAGGCGTGCCGATATATTTGAGGGCGACCATCGTGATGTCGTCGAACTGCGGCGCGTCCTTGACGAAAGCGTCGACTTCCGATTTGATGAATTCGCAGATCTCCCGGCAGTCCTCGAAGACGCGGGCGTTGATCGCTTCAAGCAGCCGCTCTTCTCCGAAGAGCTCGCTTTCGGCGTTCTGCGCTTCGGTCACGCCGTCGGTGTAGAGGAAGACGACGTCGCCGGGGTAAAGCTGCAGTTCCTGCGTTTTGTAGCGCACGCCCTCCATACCGGCGAGGACGAAGCCCGCGCGCGTGCGCAGATACTCGAATCTGCCCGTTTCGGCGCGCATGACGAGCGGGGGATTGTGTCCCGCGTTCGCGAACAGCATCTTTCCGCTTTCGAGGTCGATGCCGCCCTGCCACGCGGTGACGAACATTCCGGCGTCGTTTCCTTCGCAGAGGGATTCGTTGCCGCGCGTGAACACGTCCGAAATCGGCATATCCGTTTCGGTGAGGCTCTTGAGCTCGGTCTTGGCGCGCATCATGAACATCGCGGCGGGGATCCCCTTGCCGGAGACGTCCGCGACGAGGAAATGAAGCTTTTCATCGTGCGTGAGATAAAAATCGTAGAAATCGCCGCCGACTTCCTTCGCGGGATCCATCATCGCGTAGATATCGAAATCTTTGTGCCGCGGGAAGGCGGGGAAGACGTTCGGGAGCGCGGAAGACTGGATGTTTTTCGCAAATTCGAGTTCCTTGTCAATGCGCGCGGAGGCTTCCGCGATGTAATGCTTCAGCGTGCTGACCGTCGAGTTGATATCGTCCGAAAGGGAAGCGAATTCCGCGTTCGAGCGCACGTCGACGACCGTGTCGAGATCGCCGCTCGAGATCTTCGAGAGGGAAGAGTTGATGCTCTTGATCTGATTGACGACGACGCTCTTGATGAGGAAGTAGATCAGACCGAAGAGGATGGCGAAGACGAGGATCTCCATAAAGGTGTTGACGTAGAGCGCGATGTTGCGCATTTGCAGAGCCTCGCTCTCGGGCAGAACGGAGAGAAGGAAGTAACCCTCGGAATTTTCGTAGCTGCAGAAAACGCTGACGCCGCAGATCGTATCGGAGAAGGTCTTGTCCTCTTCCGGCATTTGGAGCTTCAGAACGTCATTCGAAAGACGTTCAAGGTCGGCGTCTTTCGGCGCGCTGACGACGCTTCTCGACTGATCCATAATGACGATGTATCCGGACTCGCCGACGCGGCGGTTTTTCGTCAGTCCGACGACCTGGGACGCAATATCGTTCTGCAGCGTATCGGCGTCGTAACCGACCTGCACGAAGCCGAAATCCGTCTTGATGCCGGCGTACTTGCGCAAAATGCGCGCGCTCGAAGAGATCGGACCGTACTGCTGAACGAATTCCTGCGTGTCGCCGAGCAGGCAGAGGAATTCCGCCGCCTGGTCGCCGCTCGACATATCGAAGCCGATGAACGCGGGATCCGTGCTGCGCACGATCTTTCCGTCCTTGTTGATGACGCTGATCTCGGCGAGCTCGTATTCTTTGGCGAGCGACGGGAGATCGCTCGTCTGCACTTCCTTGGCGACTCTGCGCGCGATCGAAAGAAGGCTTGCGTCGGAGGCGTCGCGAATGTCGGATTTCGTTTCTTCAAGAGAATTTTCAAGGAGCGTGTCGGTCTGCGTGGAAGCGATCGTGTTTTGCAGACTGAAGACGAAATAGGAGGTCGCGACGAAGGCGAGCATGACCGTAACGAGCAGCCAGCGCTGGATCGTCTGGGAGATACGCACGTTCTTGCCTTCGTATTTTTTCGGTTTTTCCGAGATGATCGTCAGAGCGAGCGCCGCGAGCATCACGGAAAGACCGTTCGCGGCGACCATCGGCGCCGTGCACGCGCGCACGACCTCCATCGCCCTCGTCGGATCGTTCATATTGGTGATGAAGACCATCGTCAGATGGAAAATCTCCATCACGACGCCGATCGCCAAAGAAATGAGCCAGCCGGGCTTCTTGTCTTCAAACATATATTTGCGCAGGAGCGCGGCGTAAACGCCCGCGATGATCGTCGAGAGCGTGCAGGCGAGCCGCGTGAAGGTGCCGACGCCCCAATAGACGGCGAACCACCGCTCGATACCGCCGATGAGACCCGCGATGATGCCGGCGGGGGAGCCGAACAAAAGTCCCGCCGAGAGGACGGCGGCGTCGCGCGCGTTGACCTGCGCGCCGTTCATCGGGATGCCCCATTCGGTGCCGACGACGGCAAGAGTTCCAAAGAGGATACCGATGATCGCCTGTTTGATCATATAAGGTATCTTTGCGCACGGCGTCTTCTTATCGAGGACGTAGATCAGAACGGACAAAATGACGGGCAGAAACGCCGATATACATAATTTGACAGTTGAACTCATAGAATACTTCCTTCATACGGATGATATTGACATATATTCTCAAGTATATTTTACCACACATTCTCGTTTTTGTAAATATCTTTTGCGCGGCGGCAAACAAAAAAGTGCGCTTTTTTACGAAAAAGCGCACTTTTGCTTGATGGTCACAGTCCGTAGACGAACCAGATGAAGAGGTATCCGACCGTGACGGCGGTCAGCGTGAAGGGAATGCCGATCTTCGCGAAATCCTTGAAGCGCACGGTGTAGCCCTCCTTCTGCAGGATGCCGGTCGCCGCGATGTTCGCGGAGGCGCCGACGGGCGTCAGGTTTCCGCCGAGCGTCGCGCCCGTCAGAAGTCCGAAGTAGAGAAGGTACGGCTCGATGCCGAGACCGGCTGCGACGCCCTGCACGACGGGAAGCATCGTCGCAACGTACGGGATGTTGTCGATGAACGCGGAGAAGAGGACGGACGCCCACACGATGACCGTGTAGAGCAGGAAGATGCTGTTCTTGCCGAGCCCGCCGATCAGATTCGCGGCGTCGTCGATCAGTCCGACGTTCTTGATGCCGCAGATGACGACGAACATTCCGGCAAGCAGTACGATCGTCTGGTAGTCGATCCCTTTGAGCGATTCGACCACGCCGTTCTCCTTCTTGTGGGAGATAAGATCAACGATAAGGCAGATAAGCGCGATCGTGCAGCAGATGACGCCGTTCGTGACGTCGGGCTTGTTCGGGATGAAGGATGCGCCGATCAGAAGAACGACGATCGCAAGAAGCGCGGCGGTCGGGAAGTAATTCGTGACCTTCGTCTTTCTTTCCGCGCTGACGGCAGCCGTCTCCTTTCTGAAGAGGATCAGCATCACGAATACGGTCGCGAGCGCGCCGAACTCGACTGCCCAGAAGATACCGAACTTGCCGTTCATAAAGAAGAAACTCAGGAAGTCCATTTTGGCGTAGGCGCCGAGCATAATGGAGGTCGTGTCGCCGACGAGCGTCGCAGCGCCCTGCAGGTTGGAGGAGACGGCGATCGACAAAAGCATTCCGGTCGGGTTGAGATCGAGCTTCTTGCAGATCGCAAGACCGACGGGCGCGATCATCAGAACGGTCGCCACGTTGTCGATGAAGGCGGAGACGATGCCCGCGAACAGTGACATCAGAATGATGACCATCCGTACGTTTTTCGAAAAGCCGAGCAGCGATTCGGCAATCAGTCCCGGCATCTTCGAGTCGATGAAGTAATTGACGACGACCATCGTGCCGGCGATCATCATAAGAGAGTTGAAGTCGATCGCCCCGAAGATATCCTTGAGCGGAACGATCCCCGCGATGACGAAGATGAGCGCGACCGAGAGCGCCGCCCACGTGCGGAACTTCGATTTCACGATCATTACGACGTACATCAGAACGAACAAAACGATTGCGAAGATTTTCATACTTTTTTCCTTTTCTTTTATTTTCCGAACAAAAAAGACTTTTACCGCGTTGGCGGTAAAAGTCTTGTGTTTCCCGTAAAGGATTCCTGCTCCGGAACCGTTTTCGGCGGTTCGTCCTGACGAAACAGGCAGCAAGCGCGAAAAGCGCTGCCCACTACTCCCTTTTTCCGAGGGTCATTATACCAAAAACGGATGCGTTTGTCAATAGATCGGCGGGAATTATTTCACGTCCTGCGATTTTTGTGCCATGTCCTCTTCGTAAGTCGGGGCTTTTCTGCTGATTGCTGACGCCTCTTCGTAGGTCTGCGTTGCTTTCATACCCGAAAGATTTTCAAAGGTCGTCCGGGCATAATTCTTTGTTTCTTCGGAGCAATTTTCCAAAGTGCCTCCGAACGTCTCAATCGGTAGGATCCTCAAGTATTCCGGACAAAATTCGTTACTTTTGTTCGTCTTGAACGAGACGCTGAATACTATGACCAGTCCCTCGTTGTTGCCGGATAGCACGGCGTATATTTGTGGAAAATTTCCCTCAAATCCGTATCCGCCTATCCGAACGTCTTTCATACATCCGAACAGTTCCCGCAGTTCGCGGTATGAAAAATCGTACCGTATTACGTTGCCGTCCGGCAGCATGTACGGAAAAGACGAGGACATATATGCGTAATAATCCGTTGCGATATGTTCTCCGTTTTCGTCGACCGAAAGGAAATACTCGCTTTCTGCTTTTTTGCTTGACTCCGATCCTTTGAGTGAAGCCGGATCATTCCCGGCAGCCGCCGAAGGAACATTGCTTTTTTTCATCGCGCACGAAGCAAGAACCAGTGATAAAAGTGCAGCAACTGCAAACATTCTGCCAATTATTTTCATCTTTTTCTCCTTTTCTATACAATAATATTACACTATTGGATTGATCGTGATGATAAACGAATATACAGTATTGCTACTGTAAAAATATTGACCTTCAACAATACTCCAACCCGATGTATTTGTCGAATAAGGAGTGATAGTTCTGGGCAAATAGTCTCTTGAATAATTCAAATCACCATCCCCGTGTTTATTTGCCCATCTCCCATTATAGGTTTGATACCAAAAATGGTAATCGCCACATCTCGTATAACCTGGGAATTCACCAAATTTCATCACAATTCTGAATTGATTATCAGATAGATTGTTTTGCCCATTTCCAGTAAAATTATATTCCCTTTCTATCGAGTAACGATACTGTGATATGTATGAATTAGGATGATTGATGATATTTTGAAAAGCACCTTCTGCCTTGGATTCGTAATTAGTCTTAAATTTGGCAGCGGAAAGCCAAAGACCATAGTAGTATACATCTTGTGCACCTTCAATGAATTCTGTTTGATACAAATAACAGACATTCATATTATTCGAATAACTTATGTCAAGTTGCAAAGCATACGTTAGGCAATTCAATGCACCGATTTCATTTGAATAGAGCGGTCTGAAAATCTGCGCACCTCGACCTGTATTCGCAGGAACAAGCACCCATTCGTCACACCAGTCATTGTTGCTCCCGCTGTTAACATAATCATTAAAAAATAAACATGATGACGAATATGATGTTGAGGTCGGGCAAAGACAGCTACTCAATCCTTCAACATAAGATTTTAAAACGAATGCACCGTCCTGAGTTGGAGTAAGTTTCCATAAAAGGTTGTTCGTAATTGTACTCGTGGTCACGAGTTCGGGATTTCCACTTGAACTTGCAAGATAAGAATATGTGCCGGAAGAGTTCATCGAACGGATTGTAAAGCAGCCGAGTTTAGCATAGGAAATCATCCATTGTGATTTTGAACAGCCGTAATATCTTTCTGCTTTTACATAAGGACTGCTCTCATATACCGTTACCGCGAGCGTTGTCTGACGGTTCCGGATATAGTATATGCCGTTGTTGAATTCACAATGAACATAGACGTCAATCGTGTCCGAATAGGAAACGCCATTCTTCGTGACGGTTGCCGTAATCACGGCGTGTCCGTAAGAAACACCCCATAATAGATCGTCACTATCAACATAAGCGACAGAAGAATCGGATGAAGACCAAGTAAGCGTGCCGCCTGTCATATTCGTATAAACAGACAGCGGCTCGTCGTCATTATACTCAATGTCAAATTCCGCCGCACCGTTACAGATCAGGACGACATTTTCGGAACCGGACAGCAATTGTTCTTCGTCGGGCGTTTGAGCCGCACCGGCAAAGGGATCATCCGTCGGCTCCGCAAATATGCGAAAAGCGGATATACTCCAAATTGAAGAGCAGAGCGATAACATCAAAAGAAACGCGAGAATTTACCGTGAAAACTTCATAATGGTCCCTCCTATTCAATTTTGTATGATAGTTTACACCTTTCTGATAACATAATACAACATATTCGACAAATTGTCAATATGAAAAATGTATATTTTTGTATAAAACGGAGTTATTTCAAATTCGCTTCGATCGTCAGTTTACCACGGATGCCGCCGATTCTGTCCTTGTTTTCTTCGTTCAGATAAAGAAGGATGCGAAATTCGAGTTTTTCACCCGCTTCCGCGAAGAACGGGTATTTTTTCGCGGGCAGACGGAAATTGCCGTCGGTGTACTCGCAGAAGATCTTCCGTGTGTTGACGTAGATCTCCATTCCGGTCGCCTTTTTCATATCGAACTTCAGAACGTAAGGCATTTCGGAATCCGCGCCCGCGACTCTTTCGGGAGCGTTCACGAAAGCGCGGCAGAGCATATAGCCCCTCGTGAAATACGGCTGATAATCGTTCGTCGCGAGCGGCGTGAACGAGTTCATATCGTCGTCGGCGACGAACATCAGCGGATCCGGCTTTTTGTCGGTCGGAGCCATTGCCGTCAGATTTCTGACCTCGCAGACGTGCGTCGTCGCAAGATAATGCGGCTTTTCGCATCTTTCGATCACGGGAACGAACGTCGCGTCCTCAAGTCCGTCGGCGTATGCGCGCACGGAGATTCCGACGGCGCCGGGAAGCGCGCGCACGATCGCCTGACAGTAGCCGCAGTACGCTTTGCGCATCGGCTCGTTATCCGGCTCGTGGCTGTTCGGGTCGCCGTTGCCGACGCCGAGCAAAGCAGCGTCGCCCTTGATCTCAAAGCGGATGAGATCGTCGGCTGTCGGCACGACCGTTCCGTATTTGTCAAGGACCGAGATATTGAGGATCATCGCGTCCTGCCCGCGATCGGAAACGGTATAGACGGCGGGCGTGATGACGATCCTTGCGGGCTTCTTCGCGGTCTTCTGCTGATCTTTGGCGACGCATTTTCCCTTGTTGTACGCTTTGACGAAGATCCTGCCCGCTTCGAACGGCACCTGCCATTCGGGCTGCGCGCAGACGTCGGCTTTCTTTCTGCCGAGCGACTTGCCGTTCACGAAAAGTTCCGCTTCCTCGCAGTTCGTGATCGCGACGACGCGCACGATCTCTCCTTTTTTGAAGTTCCAGTGGGGCATCAGATGCACCATCGGTTCGTTTGTGAAGCACGCCTTGTTGAAATAGAAGGAATCCTTCGGGAAGCCGCAGGTGTCCATGATGCCGAACTGCGAGGAGACGCTCGGCCAGGTAAAGGGCGTCGGCTCGCCGCGGTAATCAAAGCCCGTCCAAATGAAAATGCCCGCAAACCACGGATTTTTGCGCACGAAATCCCACGTCTCGCGGATGCTCTGCCCCCACGGGACGACTTCTTCGTCGTAATTGTTGAGGACCTGCAGATTTTCGCGGTCGGATTGGTAGCAGCCGCGGGTCGTCACGGCGCTGTTGTTTTCGGAGCCGATCATCGGAAGATTTGGGTACTGTTCGTGGAAGCCCTTGAGACGCCCGATGCTGTAATTCATGCCGACGACGTCCATTTCCTGTCCGGCGCCCTCCATCGTTCCGTTGATGGCGCCCGTCACGGGGCGCGAATCGTCGAGATGATCGACGACGCTGCGCATCCGCAGGAAGATCCGTCTGCCTTCTTCCGTGTTCTGGAGCGGCTCCTCGTTGAAGAGCGACCAAAAGCAGACCGAGGGGTGATTGCGGTCGCGCTTCACCATCGTTTCAACGTAAGAGAGTACCTCCGTGCGCGTTTCGAACCGGCGGTTTTCGTCCATGACGATCATACCGTATTCGTCGCAGGCGTCGAGGACTTCCTTCGTCGGCAGATTGTGCGAGCAGCGGTAGCCGTTGGATCCCATTTCTTTTAAGCGTCTTACGCGGTAGTACTGCACGCTGTCGGGCACGGCGACGCCGACGCCCGCGTGATCCTGATGGTTGCAGGTGCCTTTGATCTTGATATTCTTTCCGTTGAGCCAGAATCCCGTGTCCTTGTCGATTTTGATCGTGCGGAAGCCCGTTCTGCATTCGTCCGAGTCGATCTCTTCGCCGTTTCTGACGATCGTGATCTTCGTTCTGTAAAGATAGGGGTCGTCGACGTCCCAGCGATGCACTTTTCCGACGTCAAGCTTCTGGAAGACCGATTTCCTGCTCGTGAAATCGACGCATACGGGTTTGGAAAGGGAAGACGCGACGCATTTGTCGCCGTCGAAAAGCTCCGCTTTCACCGAAACCGTGTCGGGCGCGTAAGCGCTGTTCTCGACCTCGGTCTCGATCTCGACCGTCCACGAATTCTTCGTACCCGCCTTGAGAACGGGTTTCGCGAAAAATCCGTTGTGCGCGATATGCGTCTTGTCCTTGATATAAAGCTTTACGTGGCGGTAGATGCCCGCGCCCTCGTACCACCAGCCCTCGAACTCGGTGCCGATGACGTGGACGGCGAGGGTATTGAGACTGCCGTCGAAATAGAGGCGGTCGGTGACGTCGAAGAACGTCTCCGTGTACGCACTGAACGAGCGATCGATCAGAGAGCCGTTGAAATAGAATTCGGCGTTGACGGCGGTGCCTTCAAAGCAGATGAAGACCTGCTTTCCTTCGTATTTTTTCGGCAGAACGAAGGTCTTTCTGTACCACGCGCTGCACCGCTCGCGGTAGCCGTGGGAGAGCAGATAATCGGGCGAAAACCCGCTTTCGGCGAGATAATCGTGCGGCAGATCGACCTGCCTCCAGCCATCGGCGGAGGGATTCGTCCCGGCAAAGCCTTTCGCGTTGCCCGCCTTGACCGACGAATAGGAGGAAGAATGGGAATTCTCCTCTACGAATTTTTCTTCGCCCCGGTGGAAATCCCAGCCGAGATCCATGTTCATAACGGTTCTCATATAATACCCCTTTCGGAAAGTGATTTTTTGATGATGATCTCCGCGTTCTGATAGTTCTCTTGAACGATTTTCAGCGCTTTGTGCGTTTTTTCGACGCTTTCTTCGTGATTTCGAATCATTTCAAGACAAGTTTCGGGATAATTGTCCCGATCGGACGCCACGTCGAAATCAAAGAGCCAGTCGGCAAGCCCGATATCCTGCCACATGAATCCCTTCGTCGTCTGCTCCCGGAAGCGCCCGACGATCGCGGGAACGCCGTGCGACACGCACAAAATCGGCGAGTGCATTTCAAGTCCGAACAATCCGACGCTGTTCATATAGACGCCGAGCGCCTCGTCCGGCAGCCAGAATTCTTTTTTGAGGTGAACGCGCTCTTTGATATTCTCCGGCAGCTTATCCCACAGAATCTCTCTGCCGAGCCTGATCTGCGTTTCGTCCTCGGGGCAGATGAAGACGTCAAGATCCGTTTCGTCAACGATTTTTCCGATCGTTCTGCGCAAAACGGCGTTGTCCTTTTCCACCGTTTCGAGGTTGCGCCGTTCCCGATCTTCGTTGACGGCGCGCCCCTTGACGATCTTCCAATAGGGCGTGAAACGCCACCGCGGAATACAGCAAACGAATTTTCCTTTGGAAAGTCCGTATTTCCGCATCGTTATTTCCGCTTTTTCGCGGTTTGTTATATCGAAGGCGAACGCTGCGTCGTTGACAAGTCCGACGTACTCAGCGTCAAGACCGAGCGATCTTGCGCGCGCAAGCGATTTTGAATCCCTGAAAAAAACGAACGCCGCTTTTTTGAGCAGCTCGATCTGCTCCTCTGTATCATCGTCGTTGTTGATGACGGGAAGACCGTAATCCGTCCGTGCGCCGGGGTTGAAGCTGATGCCGAAAACGCCGAAGGGTTTTCCCGTCAGATCGACGAACGCTTTGACCTCCCTCCGCGCGCTGAAGCTCGCGGCGGACGCGTGGATCAGAAGATCAGCCCGCCCGAAGGCGTCGATGAGTTCCGCGTTGCCGGGTTCGGCGGCACCCGTGACGATTCTGAGAGAGGGGAAGCGGTCGAGCATCATTTTTCTGACGGCGTCCGTGATTTTGTGATCGTAAGTCCAGAGCGTGAAATCCGCGTCCGGAAACGCTTTTGAAAAAAGATTGATGATTCCGGGAGAGTGGGCGACGTCGCCGATGTTGACGCTTTGCCACGTCCCACGCAGAAGAATGTGCATAACGGCCTCCGATTTTCTTTTTTTTCATTGTATCATATCGTATAGCGTTTGTAAATAGAAAACCGCCGCACAGAAAATTGTTTTCGCAATTTTCAATGCGGCAAGGGAATTATGGAAGCACAGGCTATAACTATATAATCACATTTTTACCCACATTACCGGGCGTACGCAACCGTCACCGTCATTTATTGAATAGGGAAAACCGGATACTGCACCTTTGAACAGTACACAATACGCAGATGATGTACTTTTATTGCTTGTGCGAAGCCACCAACGTCCACGACCCTCAATAAAATCGAAATCAGCGCCGGTCGCTGCGGCGTATTTGCTTGTTTTGGACTGCCGCGCTTCGTTTGTCGAATAGTATGTTGCTGCTTCCCGACAAGACAAAATGAATACTTTATCACGCGTTGAGGGCAAAGTAGTAAATTGATTGAATAATGCATTTAGGTCTTCGTTCGATATTTCCGTTTCAATAATTTTAGATTGTTCTTCAGAAGAAAATGCAGTTCTTATGAAGTCTAAATTGAGCCATTGTCTCAAAGAAGAATGCTCCCAATCAATATTTCCGGCAGAATTATGATAATTCTTGCCAATAATGCACTCATTGGTTATTATTAAGCATTTATCCTTTTGTACATCCAAAACCGTCCATTTAATTGGTTGCGGTGATTCGGCGTCATTCCGCGGGAATGATCCGAATTCTATTTCATCTCCAATTTTTTTCGTAGTATGTGCGTGGTTCCAAAGAAAAGATAAAATCGAATCCATAGTATACCTTCTTTACAAGCCGAACTGAATTTTGATTGTTTTTCTCATTGTTGTTAAGTCTTTAATTATATCGTTAGTATCTCTTTGGAGGACATAATTATCGTCAACAGTGAATTCTTGGGGAAAAGATAATATTTCAGTGTATTTCCCGTAGTCAATAACATTTATTGCAAAATTAATTAATCGCTTATAATAATCGAACAAGAGATTATACTCTTGAGGATTTACTCGTTGGGCATTTGCTGCCTGCATATCTGCGACGATTGTGCCAATGACTTGAAATGCTGTATTGAACTCATTCGCACACAAATACACCTTCATTAAGCTTCTAACTTGTGAAATCGGTAATGAATGATGTTGACTCATTTGAGCGTTCAACACTTTCATATATACTCCGATTGATGAGTAAAATTTACCTCTTCTTTTTAAGTCTATTGCATATTGAACTAAAGTATCGCCATCATAATAATTACCATTAAACTCTATTCCCGTCGGATTATAAAAATCAACAGTATAATCCCAAACAGACGGGCCGTTTCTCATCCACATACTGAGTAATAAATTTGCTGCTGCAATCGGATGAATTTCTCCTTCATGAAGTTGCTCCATTTTTCCTCCTAGTTTCATATTTTTTACATTATAATTCTATTTTGGAATTTTGTCAAGGAGTTTTTGCAATATAATTCTAAAAAAGAATTAAATTTGCGGAGGGAAAATGAAAACTCGCCAAAAGACTTACGGTGATTATAATCTGATAGGCAAAAACGTCGAGGCGCTTCGGAAGAAAAGAGGAATCAAGCAAAAGGATTTCATTTCGAAAATGCAGGTGATGGGTTGTAACATCAACCCGACGAGTTATTCAAAACTTGAGGGGCAGCTGCGCAACGCGACGGACAAGGAAGTATTCGTTATCGCCAAAATTCTCGGCATCCCGATGGAATCTTTATTTGAGGAACAATAAAAAGCACTCCGCTTGTGTTACGCACAAAGCGGAGTGTTGATTTATAAATTCGATTCAGTATATATTAATTTCTTTTCTCGGGGCTGCGGGAACACCGGGTTTTCCGATCCCAAACGACGCGATTATCACCAAGCCTGCGGCTTGGATAAAAAAATAACATCGCAAAGCGATGTTATTTTTTGGCTGGGGATGAGGGATTCGAACCCCCACATACAGAGTCAGAGTCTGCTGTGCTGCCATTACACAAATCCCCAATGGCTTTTTTCGTCAGCGTTGAGTATTATAGCAGATTATTCCTCATTTGTCAACACTTTTTCGAAAAAAATATTATCTTTTTTTTGACGTCTTTTGGGGCAAAAAAACAACGAAAATTCACAAAAAAATCCTTGACCTTCTTTGGAATATTATGTATAATAAATTGTAAACTTATGCGGATCGCCCAACGTCTTTTTTCGGAATCCGCGGAAAGGTTCGGCTTTTTATGAATGATATGATCCAAAACGTCTGCCGTGAACGCTTCGCGGGCAAAAACGTGTGCGTGCTCGGCATCGGCGTTTCCAATATCCCGCTGATCGATTTTCTGCTCTCCTTTGACGCGCACGTCACGGCGTGCGACCAGAAATCAAGCGAAAGACTCGGAAAACTTGCCGACGATCTCGAAAAACGCGGCGTTAAGCTCTTCCTCGGCGATCGTTACTGCGACGGCGTTTCGGGGGATTTCGTTTTCCGCACGCCGGGCATACGCCCCGACGTCGAATCAATCGTGAAAGCGGTTGAAAACGGTGCCGTACTGACCTCCGAAATGGAGCTTTTCATGGAACTCTGCCCCTGCCATACCGTCGGTATCACCGGCAGCGACGGCAAGACGACCACGACGACGCTGATCTCCGAAATCCTCAAGAAGAGCGGTAAAAAAGTATTTTTGGGCGGCAACATCGGTGCCCCGCTGCTGCCGCGCGTCTTTGAAATGCAGCCCGAAGACTACGCCGTCATCGAGCTTTCGTCCTTCCAGCTGCAGACGATGAAAAAGTCCGCGCAGATCGCGGTCGTGACGAATATCACGCCCAACCATCTGAACTGGCACGTCGATATGCAGGAATATATCGACGCGAAAACACACGTATTCTGCTATCAGAACCCCGGCGATCGGCTCGTTCTCAACGCGGACGACCCCGTCAGCCAAACGCTCGGGGGACAAAACGGCGTCGAGACCGCACGCTTTTCCTGCCGCGGAAACGAAGCGGAGGTCACGGAAAGAGACGGCGCGATCCGGTTCGGGGACAGGGAAGTCATCAAGACCTCCGATATCCTGATCCCGGGGCATCACAACGTCGAAAACTATATGACGGCGATCGCGGCGCTCGCCGAGATCGTCTCCGCCGATACGATCAGAGAGATCGCGCGCACGTTCCCGGGAGTCGAGCATCGCAACGAACTTGTGAAGACCGTCAACGGCGTCAAATACTACAACAGTTCGATCGACTCAAGCCCCAACAGAACGATCAACGCACTCCTGTCTTACCCGAAGAAGGTCATTCTGCTCTGCGGCGGCGCCGACAAGCATATTCCGTACGACGCGCTCGGCAAGCCGCTCTGCGAGCATACGAAGGCGATCATCACGACGGGTCCGACCGGCCCCGTGATCGAAAAAGCGGCGCGCGACTGCCCGCTCTATAAAGAGGGCGCCCCCGCGATCTATTCCGTCGGCAATTACGGCGAGGCGGTTGCGCTCGCCTCGAAGATCGCCGTCGACGGCGATATCGTCCTTTTGTCCCCCGCGTCGACGAGTTTTGACGCGTTTGAGAATTTCATGGAACGCGGCAATTACTTCAAGGAACTCGTCAATAACCTCTGATCATACACCGAAGAAGCGGAAAATGCCGGACGCGATCCCGTCGGCGAACAGGTCGGGACGGTCGCGCATCAGATACGCTTCGCGCTCGTTCGTGATGAATCCGAGCTCGATCAGTGCCGCAGGCATCCGCGTTTTCCTTAAAACGTAAAGGGAAGGGCGGACGAAGACGCCGCGCACGGGTATCCCGGTATTTGCGCTGATACCCTCGATAATATCTTCGGCAAGTCCGTACGCCGCGCTGCCGGACGAATAAACGTAGCCCTCGGTGCCCGTCGCCGACGGCGAGGTCGAAGCGTTCGCGTGCAGACTCAGAAACCAGTCGGCGCCGAACGCGTTCGCGTCCTTGACGCGCGCCGACAGACTTCCCGCGTTGCTCTCGCCGAGGATCTCGTTCGGGTCGTTTCTCGATAAACGCACGTCGAAATAGGAGCTTTCCCGCAGGATATCCGCCAAAAGACGCCCGATCTCGTAAGTGAGATCCGCTTCCTGCAGCCCAAATCCCTCCGCGCCGGAATTCGGATTGCGCGGATTGTGCCCCTGATCGATGTAGATCTTGATTTTTTCTGCCATTTCATCACCTCACCTTATCCTATGCGGAAAAAGGAGATCGGTGTAAAGAATAAGGACTTTTTATGACGATGATCAATATGCGCCGCCTTCTGTCGACCGTGCGGTGCGCCGTGGATCAATACAGTATGATCGAAGAGGGCGACCGGATCGCCGTCGGCGTTTCCGGCGGCAAGGA
>JAZLHQ010000255.1:0-2537 GCA_045616925.1 Eubacteriales bacterium
GAATAGGGGAAAACGTGGCAGTAAAGGAGTTGGGTCTCTTCGAGGAAGCGCTTCGTTTCGTTAAAATCCTCTTCCGTCTCACCGGGAAATCCGACGATGATATCGGCGGTAAACGCGGCGTCCGGAAGGATCTTCCGGATATGCTCCGTATATTCGCGCACCATTTTCGTATTGTTGCGTCTGCGCATCGCTCGGAGCGTTTTGTCGCAGCCCGACTGCAGGGAGAGGTGGAAATGCGGCGCGAGATTTTGGCTTTCGGCGATCTTATCGACGAACGCGGGCGTCATGATCGCGGGATCGAGCGAGCCGAGGCGCACGCGGTCGAGCCCTTCGACTTTCGAGAGTCTGAGGATCAGATCTGCAAGCTCGTAATCCGTGCCTTTGCCGTAGGCGGAGATCTCGATGCCGGTCAGAACGACCTCGCGGTAACCTCCCCGAACGAGCTTTTCGACCTCCGAAACGACGTCTTCGGGCGCTCTCGAACGGATCGGTCCGCGCGCCTTCGTGATGATGCAGTAGGCGCATTTCGATTCGCAGCCGTCCTCGATCTTGACGTAGGCGCGGGTGCGCTCGCTTTTCAGAACGCACATCGGCTCGTAACCGGCGCCGTCGAGCGGCGTGACGAAATTCTTTTCGGCGGGCAGTCTGCCCGTTCTGAGATATTCGAGCGCGATCTTCGGCGCCGCCGTCTTATCGCGGTTCCCGACGACCGCCGCAACGCCTTCGATCGCAAGATACGCCTTCGCGTCCATCTGCGCCGAGCAGCCCGTGACGATCACGGGCGCGCCCGGATTTTCCGAAACCGCGCGTCTCACGGCGTTCCGGCACTTGCGGTCGGCCTCCGACGTCACCGTGCAGGTGTTGACGATCGCAACGGACGCGTTTTTCCCGCCGAAAAAGACGCTGACGCCGTTCTTTTCAAGGAATTCGCCGAACGCTTCGCTCTCGTATTGATTGACTTTGCAGCCGAGTGTATAAATATTTGCCGTAAATTCCATATTCAAGCCTGTTATTCTGCTCATATCATCCTATTTTATTCATTATATCACTTTCGGTGAAATTTGTAAAGAGAAATTTGTATTTCCTCTTGAAATGAGTCGAAAAATGTTGTATAATGGAGACGTAAAAAGAATCAGAAAGAGAAGGTTCGGAATATGAGCACTTTTACCGTCATTGATCACCCGCTGATCCAACATAAGCTTTCCATTATGCGTCAGGAGGAAACCGGTTCGAAGGATTTCCGTCAGCTTCTGAACGAGATCGCCATGCTGATGGGCTACGAACTGACCCGCGACCTGCCGCTTGAAGATTATGAGATCACGACGCCCGTCGCAAAGACGATCGGCAAGAAGGTCTCCGGACGCAAAATCGCCATCGTGCCGATCCTGCGCGCAGGTCTCGGTATGGTCGACGGACTTCTGGAGCTTTGCCCCGTCGCAAAGGTCGGTCACATCGGTCTTTACCGCGATCCCGCAACGCACGAGCCCGTCACTTACTACTGCAAGATGCCTCCGGACATCGAGGACAGACTCGTCATCCTCGTTGACCCGATGCTCGCGACCGGCGGCTCCGCTTCCGACGCTCTGACGAAGCTCAAGGGCTACGGCTGCAAGAATATCAAGTTCATGTGCCTCGTCGCGGCGCCCGAAGGCGTCAAGAAGGTGCAGGCAGATCACCCCGACGTTGATATCTACTCTGCGGCGCTCGACGATCACCTCAACGAGCACGCGTACATCGTTCCCGGTCTCGGCGACGCCGGCGACCGTATCTTCGGAACGAAATAATCCCGATTTCCGAAAGAACTCCTGCAAATGCAGGAGTTCTTTTTTGCGTTTTCACCCGAAAGACCCATATTATCGGCGTTCCGCGCATACGATATGGTATCGACAAGAAGGGTGAAAATTGTGAAAAACACAGAACGATTTTTGAAAAACACGCTGCTTCTGACCGTCTCCTCGATCCTGCTGCGCACGGTCGGGATGTGGTTCGGCGTTTATCTTACCGGCAAACTCGGCGCCGAGGGCGTCGGGCTCTACACGCTCGTTATGAGCATCTCCAGCTTTGCGGTGACGCTCGCCGTCAGCGCGGTCGGACTCGCGGCGACGCGCCTCGTTTCCGAGGCGATCGGCAGAAACCGGCTTTGCGAAACGCGCGTTTATATGAAAAAATGCGTCCGCTACGCGCTTTTCTGCGGCACGCTTTCTTCCCTTTTGCTCCTTGTTTCGGCGCGCCCGATCGGCATATTTCTTCTGAAGGATCAGCGAACGGTCCCTTCCCTCCGCGTTCTCGCGATCTCGCTTCCGGCGATCTCCGTGACCGCCGCGATCGGCGGCTATTTCACAGCGGTTCGGCGCGTCGCGAAGAGCGCCGCCGCGGGGATCTCCGAGCAGCTCGTGCGCGTTTTCGGGACGATGCTTCTGCTCTCGCTTTTTGCGCCGTCCGACCTTGAAAAAGCGTGTCTTTTCGTCGTTACGGGGTCGGTTTGCTCGGATCTTTTCGCCTTTTTCCTGTCGTTTATCCTGTGGCGGGGGGATATG
>JAZLHQ010000256.1:0-11527 GCA_045616925.1 Eubacteriales bacterium
CGATCCGCTCGCGAAGGAGCTTTCGGCGCTGATCCTCGAAGCCGACCGCGAAAACGCCGAGAAGCATTTCGGGTACGCGGAAATGATCCGAACGAACGTTTTACGGATCCTGATCCTTCTTTCGCGCCGCGAGCGCGAGAAGAACGCGCAGATCCCTTCCGTTCCCCTTCCCGATCTCGGCAAACTTGCGGGCATCAGCCGCTCGATGGACTACGTCTGCGCGCATTTTTCGGAGGATCTTTCGCTTGAAGCGATCGCGCGTATCGCGGGGCTTTCGCGCACCTATTACTGTTCCGTTTTCAAGACGCTGAACGGCATCACGCCGTGGGAATACGTGAATATGAAGCGCATCGAGCGCGCGATGACGCTTCTCAGAAGCGGCGACGGGAACGTGCTTGACATCGCTCTCAGCTGCGGATTCAACAGTACCGCGAATTTCAACAAGATTTTTCTGAAAATCACCGGTCTTACCCCGACGGAATACAAGAGATCCAATCAGGGGATGTGATTTTCTAACGTGACATCTCATCAATCACCTTCGGTGACTGCGATACTGCACACAAAAACGCTCCGATTGACGGAGCGTTTTTCGTTTTATTTCGTTTCTTTCAGTTTTTCGATAAGATCGTTGAGCTTCGTGTTCCACATTCCCTCACGCTTGGCGATCGTGTTCGCCATCGCGTTATATGGCATCGTCCGGTAGGTATGCGACATATCGCTCAGCTCGCTCGACCACGAAATGCCGAAATCCATAATCATACTGTCGCGAATGAGGTCGATCATTTCGGCGCTCTCCTCGTCGCGGGTATATTTGAATTTCAAAGCTTCGTCGTAATAGACCTTTTTGACCGTTCTCGAGTTCTCGGCACAAAGCGCTTCAAGGACGTACGCGGACGCCGCAACGTGTTCGGAATAGGCGCTGATGCCGAAGATCGGCACCGTGTCGACGATCAGCGTGCGGTAATTCGCCTGTGCGTCAGAAGATTTGGGGCAAGGCAGGATGCCGTAATCGTCCTTCATCTCACGTGCGTACTGCGAAGCGTAAAGATAGGTGATATCAAAGAGCGTCGTGCCTGCGGTAAACTGTTCCATATTCTCTTCGGTGTAGAGTCTCGACGAATTGTGCTTGATGGTATAGATCGTGGGATTTTCCTTGAATTCGAGAACTCTGCCGCCGCGCGCCAAGTTGTCCTTGTCGGACACCATCAATTCCAGCGTACCGTCTTCGTATCGGTTTACGAAACGGTAGTCGGCAGCGGCGAGCATTCCGTCGACGAGAGCGACCCAAGTGGACGCAAAGCCGAGGACGTCACCCGCGCTGACTCCCTCGATACCGTCCTGATCGACGTAGATCTCGGAGCACATCTGCGAAAGAAGGTCGAAGGTAAATTTGCCGTCGCGCACGATATCGTAAATGCTGCCGTATTTCTTGAACATATATTTTTCGTACATATCCAGATTGACGTAGGTACAGTACATACAGCCGAGCGTGCGGGTGCTGATATCGCCCGCCACCCAATAGAGCTTGTCGCCGTAGTTGATCGCGTCGATGACGTTCTTGACCCAGTAATTCTGCGAAATATCGATCACGTCGGCTTCTTTATCAAGTTTGTTCAGATCGAGAAGAAGACCGTCAAGGCACATACCGACGTCGTAATATTCGTAGCCCGCGAGAATATCGTAATCGGAGGATCCGGCGGAAAGCTGCGTTTTGATCGTGTTGCTGAGCCGGGGACTCGATTCAATGATGTTAATGTCGAGATTGAAACGGGTCTTGACCGCCGAGCAGGAGTCGAACAGCGCATTGTTGACAGAATCTCCGTCGTGGTCGTCTGCGGAAATGGACGCCTTCGTTACATCGGAAAAGGCGGCGATCACGACGGTCGTGCCGTCAAAATCGTTTTCGGGCAGATGGTCAAGATATTCGGAGTCTTCCGGGACGTTTTTGCCGTCAGAGCCCTTCTCTTTTGCTTTGGCGCAGCCCGCGATCGAGCAGAGTCCAATAATCAGAACGAGCAGAAATGCGATACTTTTTACGTTCATTTTTCGTATTCCTTTGCAGTTTTTTTCATATTACCACAGAACACCTTGCGAAACAATAGGAAATTCTCCTCACTTTTTGCGGATTTTTATGATTTTCTATTGTGTTTTGACGGTGAGAACGACTTTGCCGACGTTCTCGCCGCGCTCAAGGATCGCGTGCGCCCGAGCGGCTTCTTCGAGAGGGAGCGAACGATAAACGGTCGGCTTCATTTCGCCGCTTTCGATCTTTTCCCACACTTTTTCGACGAGTTCGGACAAAATTTCCGCCTTTTCTTCGGGAGAGCGTTTTCTGAGCATACTGCCGACGATATGCAGTCCCTTCGTCAGAACGGCACGCAGAGGGATCGTCGTTTCGGTACCCGCAAGGGTCGAGATGATCACCCAGTAACCGCCCTCTGCCATATAAGGCAGGCATTTGCCGAGCATATCTCCCGAGAGGCAGTCCATGGCGACGTTCACGGGATGACCGTTCTCCGCTTCCCTTTTGAGGATCTCGGACGTGTCCTCGCGGTCCGAAACGATCACGACGTCTGCGCCGAGCGGCGCGATCTTATCTTTGATCGCATCGGTCAGAACGGACGTGATGACGTAACAGCCGAACGCCTTCGCCATCGGGATCGCGACGCTCGACAGTCCTCCGGCGCCCGCCGGAATGAAGAGCGTCTGCCCTTTTTTGAGGTGTCCTTCGATGAAAAGATTCAGATAGGAGGTCGCGTACGCCTCCGGAAGGGTCGACGCTTCGATGAAGTCGAGTTTCTTCGGCTTCGGCATCACCATTCCGTACGGCGCGCACACGTATTCGGCGTAACCGCCGCCTCCGAGCAGGGCGCAGACGGGGTCGCCGATCGAAAATCCGCTCTCAATAGCGGCTGTTTTGCCCATTCCGGCGACGATTCCCGAGACTTCAAGTCCCATCCATTGCGGCCATCCCACGGGGGACGGGTACTTTCCCGCGCGCTGCAGAAGATCCGCGCGGTTGAGAGCCGCTGCATATACTTCAATGAGGATCTCACCGTCCTTCGGCGTCGGTTTTTCGACGTCGGAAAGATACAATTCTCTCGTTTTTTCGTTGATAAGAACTGCTTTCATACATAATCTCGCTTTCTTTGTTCAGTTGACACCGCAGATCTCGTTCAAAACTTCGTGCACGGCAAGGTCGTGTTCGTACGTGAACGGATTCTGCTTTTCTTTTCGGATATAGGCGTAAAAATCGCGCATCATTTCATCGTATCTGTCGCTTTTCGGGACGTCCTGCACGTCGAGCAGGATCTTCCTGTCTTCGTAGCGATCGTCTGCGATCGAAAGATCCGAATAGGTCGCACGAGTCTCGTTTTCGATCGGCTCGATCGCGACCGTGCCGAGGCTTCCGCCGACGACGAACTGACGTCTTCCCCAGCCGTTCACTTCGACACTCGAAACGTAGATGCGCGCGAGCGCTTTTTCGTATTCGAGTACGGCGAGCGTGTTGTCGGGAAAATCGACGCCGTCAAGTCCCGTGTGCTTCATGAACGTGTGGATCTTCTGCGGTTTTCTGAGCAGATACACGGTCAGGTCGACGAGGTGACTGCCGAGGATATACATGATCCCGCCGTTAAAAGCCGAAAGCCATTCCTTGTAGGACGGCTTGTGATAGGTGCTCATTTCGGCGTTGATCTTGTAGATCTCGCCGAGTTTGCCGCCCTCGGCAAGTTCGATCGCCTTCTTGATTGCGGGGTTATAGCGGTACATATAGCCGAGCTGAACGGTCAGCCCCTTCTCTTTCGCTTCGGCAAGAAGGCGGGCGAAGTCTTCGTTCGTACCCGAAGCGGGCTTGTCCACGTGGATATGCTTTCCCGCCGAAATACATTTCTGCGCGGTTTTCGTGAGAAACTTAACGTCCGTTTCGATCAGAAGCGCGTCACACTTCGAAATCAGTTCGTCCTCGTCGTCAAAAAAGTCAAGACCTTCGTAGCCTTTGAGAACCCCGCGTTTTTGAAGCCACGCGGGATCTTTTTCCGAAACGCCGACGACTTCGAACAGCTCCGGAAACTTCCGTACGGCGAGCATTTTCGCTTCGCCGTGGTTGTGTCCGATACCGATCTGACCGATCCTTATTTTTTTCATCAGTAATTTCTCCAGTCAAAGACCGTTCCGAGCGGAAACTGCGGATCGTTTGCGAGCTGATCGTAGATCTCGGGCGCCTTTACCGGGTCGACGACGCGGGAAACGATCGGTTTCACGCTGATCTTTCCGCGCGCGATCAGCGAAAGGATCGCGCGGCAGTCGTCCGCGTGCGTCCAGTGATGCGGATAGGATTCGACCTTCGGGCGCACGAAATTGTGCGCGCCGATCAGTTTGACACCCGGTCTGTGAACCAGAGTATAGAAATCGACGGAGGAATCCGAGACGCGCGTGCAGCCGAGCAGCGCGATCCTGCCCATGAACGACGCGCATTCGAGCGCTTCGAGCATCGCTTTCGATACGCCCGTGACCTCGACGGTCGCGCGAACGCCCTTGCCGCCCGTGATCTCTTTGACGCGCTCGACGAAATCGGGAGCCGACGGATCGAGCGCGTAATCCGCGCCGAGTCTTAAAGCGAGTTCGCGGCGCGCGGGATTCAGATCCGCCGCGATCAGCGGATCGGCGCCCGAGAGCTTCAGAAACTGCACGGAAAACATTCCGAGCAGTCCGAGTCCCATGACCATCGCGGATTCGCCGAGTTCGAGTTCGAGTTTTCGCACGCCGCCGAGTCCCATCGACGCGATGATCACGAACGCGGCGTCGAGTGAGTCGATCGAATCGTTTTCGACGAGCGTGATCTCGTCTTCTTTTTTGACGTTATAGTTTGCGTGTTTGCCGTGGTAAACGAGCACGCGGTCGCCTGTTTTGACGCTTATAACGTCTTTTCCGACCTGTTGAACGATCCCGACGCCGCAGTAACCGAGCGAGCGCGGATAATCTCCCCACGTGTTGGGCATTCCCAAAAGAACCGCGCGCTCCGTGCCGCCGCTGACGACGCTGTAAATCGTTTTGGTGAGGATCTCGTCGTCCTTGATCTCCGGAATCTCTTTATCGAGAAGCTTTGCTTCGCCCGGAGACGTAAAAAAAATCTGTTTTCTGATCATTTCAAAAATCCCCCGCTGCTTTTTTGATATTGCGAATCGCTTCGGACACCGTTTTCAGATCCGGCTGATCCCAGAAGCTGCTTTCCTTATAGCCGTCGTTGCAGAAGACGAGGTAGCCGCCGAGGAGCGGATTCAGGATCCGCGTGAGTTTCCCCTCTTCCCCCGCCGCGTGAAAATGGATGCGGCAGGAAGTGATCCGGCGTTTCAGTTCGATCATCGTTTCGACCGATTTCAGCATTTCTTCCTCGTCGTGCGCACGGCAGACGATCTTGATGACGTCCGGTTTGCGCTTTTCGAGAAATTGGGCGAGAGACACGACCGCTTCTTTTTCCATAAAGATGCCCGGATGGGTACTTAACAGCACTTCTTTGCCCATATCGTGCACGCGGTCGATCAGTTCGCACTGCCGCGCGATGATCTTTTCGTCCGTCACGATCTCTTTCGGATTGTTTTTCGTGAAAATCAGATCCTTTTCGCCGACGTATCCCGATTTCGACGCGGGATCGAACGTATAGCCCTGCACGTCGACCGCGTCCGCGCCCGCGCGGAGCGCCGCCATAAGAAGTTCGACGCGCTCGTCTTCGGAGACCGTTTCGTACGGCGAATAGTCGTAGCTTTGGTTATAATGAAGCGCGAGTACGGGCAGTTTCGTTGCCGAGATCACTTCTTTGAAGCTTTCTTCGTTCCGATACTCCGGATCGAAGCACGAAAGGTGCAGATCGATGACGTCCGCTCCGTTTATCTCCGCGTTTTTGATCGCGGCAATCGCCGCTCTCGGCGTCCTTTCGCGCAAAACGCACGCAAGCACCGGCGCTTTCAGGGTTGAAAATCTTTTCATTGTGGCTCCTCTTCTCTCGTTTCTTCGTTCAGTATAGCATAAGCGTCGGGGTTTGGCAATACCCCCGATGCGCGTTATTTATCATTTTCGATACAAAATCGGACTTGACAAGCGCCGAATCGATGCTATAATAAAAACGGAAACGGGGTGTTATTATGCAGAGCGAAACGCTCAAAAACCTGCGAATACTTGAAATACACGGCGCAAACCGCATTCACGCAGCCGTCGACACGCTGACGAAACGCGAAAACCGTCCGAGATGGGCGGTCACGATCAAGACGAGCGGCTCGACGATCTATTACTGCCGGGATAAAACTCATTTGTGCGATCCGAACCACGTCTGCATTCTCCCCGCCGGCTGCTCCTACGCCTGGAAGAGCAGCGGCGGAGAGTGTCTGATGATCGAATTCGACGCCCCCGGCACGGATTGTCAGATCTTTTCGTTCCGCATAAAGGATCCTTCGCAGTTCATCGGGCTCTTCTGCCGGATCGAGAAAATGCGTATGTCGGAGGGGCGGAATTTTTCCTGCCTTTCGGATCTTTACCGTCTTTTGTCGCTTTTTCTCGACGAAAGAAACGTGGATTACGCCTATTCGCACCGCTTCAAATTGATCGCGCCCGCCGTCGGTTATATGCGCGAGCATTTCGCGGAGCCTGACTTCTCGGTCGGTGCGCTCTTTGAGCGCGCAAGCGTCAGCGAAGCATACTTCCGCCGCATTTTTTTGAGTACCTACGGCGTCTCCCCTGCCGGATATTTACAAATGCTCCGTATGAACAAGGCGGCGGAGCTTCTCAAAAGCGATTACGGCTCCGTCTCCGCCGTCGCCGAGGCCGTCGGATACCGGAGCTTATACCACTTTTCGAAAATGTTCAAGCAATATTTCGGAATATGCCCGACGGAATACAAATAAAAGACCGCAAAAGCGGTCTTTTATTTATTTTACTCGAGTTCCGACATCTTTTCGATGATCGGAGGGATCACGCGCAGACCCGTTTTGAGCGATTTCTTTTCGGTCGTTTCCGCGAGCGAATGCGCTCCTTTGGAATTGATCGCACCGATGCAAATCGCCGGAATGCCCATCGAAAGCGGGATATTGCAATCCGTCGAGCCGATCGTCTGCTTGATCTCACGGTCGAGGATCGGCTCCTCTACGCCCGCAACGACCTCGATCATACGATCGAGCTCCTTCTGATCGACGTCCTTGGCGCACGGGCGCTCGCCGATCAGTTTCACGGTGACGGAGACGTCTTCGGTCTCTGACTCGGTGAAGATCTTTTCAAATTTTTGCTTCATCAGAGCAAGACCGTCGACGCTGTCCGAGCGGTATTCGCACAAAAACGTGCATTCCGGCGCGATGGTATTGATGGACGTGCCGCCCTTGATGATGCCGACGTTATAGGTTATGCGAGTGCCGGGGATCTCCGTCGCGGAGATTTGATAGATCTTAGCGATCATCCCTGCCGCCTTTTCGATCGCGTTCGGCTTGCCGAACGCGCCGAGGGAGTGACCGCCCGGCGTTCTGACCGTGACCTCGTATCTATGGGTGCCGACGCAGCGGGAAATGACCCTGCCGAGCCCCGTATCGATCGGCACGACGCGTGCGATACGGCCGTCATAATCGCTGAAGATCTTTTTCGTGCCCTTGAGGTTTCCGAGTCCCTCCTCGCAGGAGTTGCAGGCGAACAGAACGCCGTTTTTCGGCTTGAAATTTTCTTTGAGAAGATATTTGACCGAAAGAAGCAGAACGGCAAGGTTGCCGGTATCGTCGCCGACGCCCGGGCAGCGCAGATATTCCCCGTCGTCAATAAAATCGAGTTTCGTTTCCATCGGGAAAACGGTGTCGGTATGCGCCGAAAAGATCGTGATCTTATCGCTGTTTTCGCAGTTGAGCGGGAAAACGACGTTTTTCATATCGTCGATATATACGCCCTCGGCGCCCACGCTTTCAAGATATTTTTTGCAGTATTCAGCTCTTTGATCTTCGAATCCCGACGGCGCGGGAATCAGGCAGAGTTCCTTATGGATCCGATAGAGCTCCGCTTCGTTTTCTTCGATAAAAGTCGTGAGTTTTTCTTCATTCATCGGTGTTTCCTCTTATTTTTCAAAAGAACGGGCGGGCATCCCGTCCGTTCTTCGTATTTTGTCCTTAAACTTCGATTTTTCCGTTGACGAGAACGTGAACGATCTTCGTCTGGCTCTCAAGGATCGAGCCGTCTGCGATCACGATATCGGCATCCTTGCCGACTTCGAGAGAGCCGACGCGATCTTCGATCCCGACGTGCTTTGCCGCGTTGATCGTGACGGCCTTCAGCGCCTTGAAGGGATCCATTCCCGCTTTGACCGCGAGTCCCGCAAAGACGGGCAGATAGTCGATCGGCGTGACGGGCGCGTCCGTGATGATGCTGATCTCAAGTCCCGCGTTTGAGAGGATCGCGGGCGTTTCGACGCTCTTGTTGACGAGTTCCGGCTTGCCGGGAGTCGAGAAAGTGGGGCCGACCGCGACGGGATAGCCCGCCTCAACGAGCCGGTCGACGATCAGATGCCCTTCCGTGCAGTGCTCAAGCGTCATTTTAACGCCGAATTCCTTCGCAATGCGGATCGCCGTGCAGATATCGTCCGCGCGGTGCGCGTGCGCCTTGAGCGGCATTTCGCCGCGGATAACGGGCAGCATCGCGTTCAGTTTCATATCGAATTTCGGATATTTGGCGGGATCTCCGTTCGCGGCGTCGATCTTTGCTGCGTATTCTTTCGTCTGGAACAGAAGCTCGCGGAGTTTTGCCGCCGTCGTCATTCTGTTGCTGTCGCCCTTGCCGCGGTAGCAGGATTTCGGGTTCTCGCCGAACGCGCATTTCATCGCGGCGGCGGGAGACACGAGCACGTCCTCGACGCACTCGGCCTTCGCCGTTTTGACGGCGATGAACGTGCCGCAGACGACGTTCGAGCTGCCGGGACCCGTGCAGATCGTCGTGACGCCGGCGTTCAGCGCGCGCGAAACGCCCTTATCCATACAGTTGTAGCCGTCGATCGCGCGCAGTTCGGGCGTGATCGGGTTTGACGGCTCGTTGACGTCGTCGCCTTCGAGGGTCGCCGCGTAGCCGCGCAGACCGACGTGGCAGTGCGCCTCGACGATGCCCGGAAACACGTCCATTCCCGAAGCGTCGATGACCGTATCTTTCTTATACGCTCTGATCTTCTGAGCGATCTTAACGATCTTGCCGTCTTCAACGGCGATATCGGCAATATAGGGCTTCTCATGCACGGCGTCGTGCACAAGACCTCCTTTGATAATAACGGAATCCATCGGAAAACCTCCGCAATTTTGTTTTTTCTATTATGCCACGATTTTCCGCGTTTGTCAAGTCCTTTACAATCCTTCGAGGAAACGATTTACGACGAGCTGACGGAATTTCGGGGACAAGGAAGCGAAATACGCGGTGAATCCCGTCACGCGCACGACGAGATCGGGGTGGGAATCCGGGTTTTCGTTTGCTTCGAGGAGGGTTTGTTTATCGAGCACGTTGACGTTGATGAGCGTTCCGCCGAGGGCGAAATGCCCGAGGATCAGCGCCTTGACGGCTCTCAAACCTTCTTCGCTGTCGGCGATCTTCGGATCGAATTCAAGCTGCAGCGGCGCCGTGTTGCCAAATCCGCACTGCACCGAGGCGATCCCGCTCGACTGCGCCGTAACGGCGCCGTCCGTTCTGAAATGCGGGTTGGGATTCGCGCCGTGCGAGATCGGCGCGCCTTTTTTTCTGCCGTTCGGCGTCGCGCCGACGGTTTCTCCGTATTCGATCGATCTTGCCCACGAGAACCAGCCCGGCACGAACTGCCTTCCCTTCGGCATTTTCTGCGCTCTGAGCGTTCTGACCCACAGATCGGTCAGACGCTTCGCCCAGCGGTCGGAAGCCGTATCGCCGCCGCAGTATTTCGGCGCGCTTTCAAGCAGAAGTCGCGTCCGTTCGTCGGGGAAATCGTTTTCAAGGGCGAAATAAAGCGTATCCCAATCGATCTTTTTCTCTTTTTCGAGGCGCGTTTCGATCGCGCCGAAGGAATCGGCGACGACGGCGAGCCCAGCGCCGTCAAGACCGACGGTATAGAGTTCCGCGCACTGTGACGCGTCGCGTCCTTCTTCGATCGCGTGACGGAACTGCAGGTTCATGATGAGTTCGGGAGTTACGTCCGCGATATGATCGAGGTGGAGATTGACGCCCTTCGCCGTCACGTCGACGGCGATCTTCAGATGCTTTGCAAAGAGCGAAAAGAGTTTTTCCGCACTCTTTTCCTCTTCGTTTTTCATTTCCTCGAGCGCGACCTCGAATACCTTCGCGATATTGATCTTGACCGTGTCGTTCATCGGAAATTCCCTGCCCGGCACGCACATCCAGTTGCAGCCGACGGCGATGCGCTCCCGCGCCGTCTTTTTGTCGGCGCCCGTGCGCATATAGCCTTCGCAGAGCGCTTTGTCGTTGCAGAAGCGCGGCCAGCCGTTTTTGTTTTTGAGCAGGCATTTCACCGCCTTGTCAAGAAACGCCGGATCGCAGTTTTCGTGGACGCGCACCGTCAGATTGCAGGAGATATTGAGGCTTTCGGCGGCGTCGAGGATCAGATAGGACAAATGATTGGTAAGATCGCGGTCGTTTTCGTCGACGCCCGAGAGCTGATAGTAGTGCGGATCGATCAGGAGCAGGTTCGCGATCAGAAATTTTGCCGTTTCGTCGTCGAGGATCCCGTTTCGGACGTCGTTTTCGTAATACGGCCAAAGGATCGTATCGAGCTGGAAGCCGGCGCCGTCGCGCGTATAGACGCGCGCGGCACAGTTGAAGAACGCGACCCACTGGCACGCTTCGTGAAGAGTCTTCGGAACGCCCGTGCGCACGTTTTCGCAGGCTTTCAGCATTTTTTCGAGATTGTCGGCGATCTCGGGACGGTCTTCTGCGGAAAGCAGTTCCTTGATTTTCGCAATATGGCGGTCGACGAAGGCAATAATGCTCAGAAGACACCGCTCTTCGGCGTCGTAAAACGCCTTTTTATCGGGATTTTTCCGACGGTAAAAACGCACTTTTTCAAGCAGTCCGCCGAAGCCGAGCGAAAGTCCGATCGTATAGTCGCAGGCGAAATGCGCGTCGCCGTCGATGCCCGTCTGGATGTTGTATTTTTTCTGCAGCGGCTTCAGATCGTCGTACGGAAAATGCTTTTCATCCCAGCGGCGGCTCCACTGCGCCGTGACGCCGCTCTGCGTGATGAAATCGCGCAGGGCGTCGTTTTTGCGGATCCAGTCGGGCATATAGTGGATATCGCCGCGGTAGTTGACGAGCATATCGCGCCAGCGCCCGCAGAGCATTTCAAGGGGATCGACGTGGCCGCGGGCCGTGCGCTCGCCTATATTGACGCATTTATGAAGGATAACGGCGACGACAAATTGCCGGATCGGCTGCTCCTTACGGGACATTCACGCGGCGGCGGAGTTGCCAACCTTTTGGGCGCACACTATGAAGCGGAGGACGGCGTTACGTCCTATACCTATACGTTCAACTCGCCCGG
>JAZLHQ010000257.1:0-4055 GCA_045616925.1 Eubacteriales bacterium
GATAAACCGGGATTACTGAGTAATTATCGGTTTTCCTTCGGCATCCAAAAGAGGTGTTATACCTCCGGCGTACCCCGATTTCCACACTAAATAATTGACCCCGGTTTCTTTATCTACAAGAATCTGTCTGACACCTTCGTCTTTGATTTGACTTCCGTCTTTATACACCACTTCAAATCTTTCTACTTTTGCCATTTTGTTTTCTCCTACGAATTCTGATTTGTTCATATCTGTAACGAGCATCGGATTTTGCCGCACAAAAATCCACGTTCCGAAAAATCTCCTTATCGGGCTGTCGCAAAGACCGCGCGGCTCGCTTTTTTATTATTCTTCATTCCGTCCGGCAATTACGCGTTCTCGGAAATATAGTTGACAATATCGCCGACCGTTTTCAGCGTGGGTACGACTTCATCGGGGACGGTCACGTCAAATTCGTCCTCAAAAGTCATCAGAATCTCGACGACGTCGAGGGAATCAGCTCCGAGATCGTCCATCACGGCAGAAGACTCCGTGATTTCGGAAGGATCCATACGGACCTGCGCTGCGATGATCTCCGCGACCTTATCGAAAATTTCCATAAAAATCTCCTTTCATTTCACGATGTGACTTTGATACACATATTATACCGATGCGTCCGCAAAAATGCAAGAGATATTTTCACTTTTTTGCAAATTTTGTAAAAGAATCAGAATTTCGTCACGTCTCAATCACACAATTTGGAAGATTTTCCGAAAAAAGAGGGTCAATTTTGCTTTTCGTAGAGGTCGGGATAGGCTTTTTTGTCCGCGATCCCGAGAAGAACGTACGCAAAAACCGTAAAAACGCCGACGGCGAGAACGACCGTCCACGCGGCGTTTTCACCGACCGTATCGTAGATCTTTCCGACGCCGTACTTGCCGGCGGCGCCGAACAGATCCGAAAAGACCGACGAGATCGCGAGAGCTCTGCCGCGGTAGTTAAGAGGAATGCGGCGCGTAAGATGCGGCGTCGTCGTTACGGTGTTGAGGATCTCGCCGAAGGTGAAGATCACCATGGCGACGTAGTAAAATACGGGCTTGCCGAGGAAGATGACGAACGCCGCAAGTCCCAGAACCTCGAAAATATTGCCGAAGATCATTTTCGTAACGGACGTTTTCTTCGCGAAAAGCGCCGTCAGAACGGACGTCATAACGATGACCGTCACGCAGTTGACCGACGAGACCGTGCCGTAAAAGACGGAGCCGAGCTCGCCGTGACGGTTTTCGAGCGTCAGAGGCAGGAGGTAGCCGTACATATTGTAGACGAACATACTGAGGGCGAAAATGAAGAGAAAAGGCAGAAGGACTCTCGAATCCCAAAGAACTTTCAGAGCGCTTCCCTTTTCGGCGCTCTTTTCGTAGCGGTTGCCGTCGTCGCGCACAGCGCGGATATCTTTCACGAAAATATCGAAAACGAGCAGCGACAAAAGCTGGAAAACGCCGCTCAGAATGAACATCAGCCCGAGATGATCGGCGATCATAAACCCGCCGAGCGTCGGCGCCAGTACCATTCCGAGATTCATGCCGAGATAGTTGAGCGAATAGGCGCGGTCGCGATCCTTTGCCGTCGAAAAATCCGCGATCAGCGATTTGTAGGCGGGCGATTCGACCTTCTGCAGAAGGCTTCCGAACATATAGACGCCGATCACGGCGTAGCTGAGTTCGAGGCAACCGCAGACGATATAGATCGCCGACGTCGTGACGTCGCAGATATTGATGAGCACTTTTTTGTTGACGCGGTCGGTGAGCCTGCCGCCGAAGAGGTGGACGGGGAGCGCCAATACCGTATAGATCAGGAAATAGAGCGCGATCCCGCGCGAATCCATCCCCATCTTCGCCGACAGGATCAGCGTGAGCATCGGCCCGACCATCGAGCCCGCGTCGTCGATCAGATGGCAGAAGAAAAGAACGTAAAGCTCCCGCCGGAGCCCCCTGTACTGTGAAATGATCTTCAAATTTAACTCCGTATCCGAAACCGACCGAAGGAGGATTCCTTCGGTCGGATCTTTTTATTAACTTCTCAGGCTGATGCCGAGCTGCTTTTCGAGCGCCGCAAGGATCTTTTCGGAGATCTTCTGCGCTTCGTCGAGCGTGATCGTGTGATCCTGCGCGCGCATATAGACGCGCAGAGCCATGCTCTTCTTGCCCGCGGGCATCTTGTCGCCGCGGTAGACGTCGAAGAGTTCGACCTTTTCAACGCTCTTGCCGCCCGCTTTCTTCATCGCATCCTCGATCGTGCCCGCTTCGAGCGCTTCGTCCACGACGAACGCGAAGTCGCGGCTCGTGCCGGGGAACTTCGGAAGCTGCTTGTACTGCTTCTTGAAGTTCGCGAACGCGAAGAGCTTTTCGACGTCGATCTCCGCGATATACACGGGCTGGTCGATGCCGTAGTTGTCGGCGACCTTCGGGTGGATCTGACCGATCGTCGCGATCTTTTCAAAGCCTCTGACGATCACGTCCGCGCATCTGCCCGGATGGAACGTGGGATTATTTGCGTCCGCAACGAACTTCGGCGCGGCGATCCCCGCTTTTTCGATGATCGCTTCGACCATTCCCTTGAGGTCGTAGAAATCGCCCTTGCCGTAGAAGCCGAGCGCCAGCGAGAGCGGCTCGTCCGGCAGAAGCTCGGGATCGTCCTTCGGCAGGTAGATATGCGCAAGCTCGTACATCGCGACGCCGTCCGAATGGTGGTTGTTGTTGTGCGCGAGCACGGACAGAAGACCCGGCAGAAGGCTTACGCGCATCACGCTCGTATCCTCGCCGAGCGGGTTCGAGATCGTCATCTGACGTCTCTTCGGATCGTCTTTTGCAAGACGGATCTTGTCAAGATCCTTCGGGGAGACGAACGAGAACGTGATGCTCTGGGAAAGACCCATCGCGAGAAGCGTTTCGTGCAGAGCCTCGACAAACGCCTGCTTCGGCGTCAGCGCGCCGACGGCGACGTTGCCCTTGAACGGGGTCGACGCGATCTTGTTGTAGCCGTAGATGCGCGCGATCTCCTCGGCGTAGTCCTGCATGCACGCAAGGTCGTTTCTTAAGGAAGGCGCGGTCAGCGTCAGTTCTCCGTTTTCGCCCTTTTCGACCTTGACCTCGAGTTTTTCGAACGTTTCGACCATAAAATCAACGGTCGCGTCGGTGCCGAGGAAGTGGTTGATCGTCTCACCGCTCGTCTTAACGACGACGGGCGCTTTCTTCTTGCCGAACTTGTCGATCTCGCCGGAGACGACCTCGCCCGCGCCGAGCAGTTCGATCAGCTCGCACGCGCGGTCGAGCGCCGGCTTGCAGTTTTCGGGATCGAGACCCTTTTCAAAACGTCCCGAGGATTCGGTGCGCATTCCCTGCGCTTTCGCGCCGAGACGCACGGTCGCGCCGTCGAAGTTGGCGCATTCGAAGACGACCGTCTTCGTGTCGTCCTTGATCTCGGAATTTTCTCCGCCCATGACACCCGCGAGCGCGACGGCTCTCGACTGATCGGAGATGACGAGCGTTCTTACGTTCAAAACGTGATCGACGCTGTCAAGGGAACGGAAATTCTCGCCCTCATTTGCAAGACGGACGACGATCTCCTTGCCCGTCAGCATCGAATAGTCGAACGCGTGCATCGGCTGACCGTATTCGAGCATGACGTAGTTCGTAATGTCGACGATGTTGTTGATTGGGCGCACACCGCTGTTGCGCAGCCTCTCGCGCATCCACGCGGGGGAGGGCGCGATCTTCACGTTTTTGACCATGCGCGCGGTGTAGCGCGGGCAGAGGTCGCCGTCCTCGATCTCGATGTCCACAAGATCGGCGATGCTGCCGCCGCAGCCTTTGACCACGGGCGTGTGGAGCTTCAGCTCCTTATCGTATGTGACCGCGACCTCCCGTGCCAGTCCGATGACGGAGAGGCAGTCCGGGCGGTTGGGGGTAATTTCAAATTCCACCACGGAATCGTCAAGTCCCAGAGCTTTTGTAATGTCGTCGCCGGGTTTGATGCCGGACGCCTCAAGGTCGGGATCGCTTTCAAGGATGAACAGGCCGTCAGCGTAGGAATGGGGC
>JAZLHQ010000258.1:0-7287 GCA_045616925.1 Eubacteriales bacterium
ATAAGGACTTGAAGCGATCCGGTCGTGAAAGGGCAGGATCGTAGCGGCCGTGACACGTACGTTTACGCGGCACTCAAGGCAAAGGATAACCACATCGGAAAGGATTAAAAATGAACACATTCAGAAAAATCATCGCGGTGATGCTCGTTCTGGCGGCGCTGGCGGTATCGGTACCGGCGTGCGCAAAGAAAGAGAGCGAACCTGAAATCGAAAAGAAAAAAGTAACCGTCGAGGGCTCGATTTTCGGCGGCCAGAACGAAGATAAGATCGGCGTCGAGGTCTCTTTCGATACGAAATGGATCACGACGGATAAAAATACGGTCTACAACCCCGAGCTCGCGAAATTCTGCGCAGTTCTCTCGGCGGACAGCTATTTCCGCGAAAAGGATCTCGCCAAAGGCCGTCAGAACAGAGCGATCCTTGACGAAAACGCGGACGCGGAATACGCGCAGACTTCGCTTCTCAAGGCGTTCGGATTTACCGAAACGGAGCATTACGAATCCTATTTGGCGCTTGAGGATCCCACGGACAGCAACGACAGCGTGACCCTCAACGTCGGTCATCAGACGGTCGGAGGCAAATACGACGTTTACGTCGTCGTCGTGCGCGGATGCTTCTCGTGGCAGGAATGGTGCAGTGCGTTCGATCCCGGCTGCGCGGACGCCGATTATGAAACGCTGACGGGTAAGCATCCCGAATGGACGCACAAGGACTATTTCAAGGGAATCGATATCGCCGCAAACCGCGCGCTCGATTTCATTAGTTCCTTTATGGCGAAAAACGGCGACGAAAAGCTGCCGGATACGATCCTTATCACGGGTCATTCGAGAGGCGGCTCGATCGCCAATATCCTCGGCGCGGATTTTGAGAACGATAAGGACGTCAAGTCCTATACTTACACGTTCAACGCGATGGCGTCGGTGTCTTCCAAGCTCAAAAACGACTACACGACCGTCTTCAACGTGTTCGACGAGGGCGATTTCTTCGTCGATCCGTTCCCATTCGGGGATGGCAGCTTCCAAAGATTCGGCATTGATAAGTCGGTGAAGATCTCGGGATCCGAAGAGGCGAAAGAAGCGATCGCCGCGATCAAGGGCAGGGACGACTACGCGTCGGTCCCCGAAACGGCTGCCGATGAATACCGTGCGATGTTCGCAAGCCGCTTTGAAAACCGCGATATGCTCACCGATTCCGTGAAGATCACGCGCGTCTTCGACAACGAAGCTTCCGCAAACGCTGAACGCGAGGAGATCCTCTCGCTGGTCGGCTCCGAGAAGGGTCTCGGACTCGAAGACCTCTCAAAGGTCGGCGAGGTCGTGAAGAACGCGGACGGAAAATACGAAGTCACGTTCGAATATTGCGGACTCGCGCTCCTGCGCTCCTTCGCGAAGATCCTCGCTTACGGTACCGCCGCCTCCGACGCTTTCCGCACGCTTTTTGAAGAGGACGAAACTGCCTCCGCGATAGCGGCTTGGATCGCCGAAAACCTCGGCGCGATCAACAGCGGGCATCTGCTCGTCAACGGCTACGCGATCGCCGATCTCGTCAAATAAAGGATCGGACGATCCGAAAGAAGGAAATCAAATGCAGCACGGTTTCATCTGGTTTGCACACCTCAATAACTTTATATGGGCGGCG
This sequence comes from Eubacteriales bacterium, assembly GCA_045616925.1. Taxonomy (GTDB): domain Bacteria; phylum Bacillota; class Clostridia; order Oscillospirales; family CAG-272; genus JAZLHQ01. Next base: position 1,639 of record JAZLHQ010000258.1, read on the forward strand.
AGAGCGGGACTCGTCCCGTGCGCGGCGATCGGGCTCTATTTCAAATTCAACCTGATCGGGATCCTTTCGTGGGCGATCTTTGCGGTCTGCCTCGTCATCAGCGCCGTATTCATCGCTTTCAAAACGCCCTCGACCGACGATATGGAAGATTTCGTCGAGAAATACGACAAGGAATTCGGGCAGCGGCAGTACGAAAATTACAGAATGCACAGCGGTATCACCGTGACGAAGCTGCGCGCGTTCATGCCGACGAAGCCGATCCCGTTCAGACGCAAATTCGACACGAAATTCGTTTACGGCGATCTCGTGATGTTCGCCGTCGTCAGAACGAAGGACGGAACGTGGATGGTCAAGGAGACGAAGTCGCTTCTGACGGCGAAGGAGCCCGTGACCGAATGCTTCGAGATCGTCGATCCTTCGGCGATCGCGACGGAGACCGAAAGCATCGACGAGGACAATATGAAATTGCGCATCAGGAGCGGCGGCCAAACGATCGAGGTCTATACGTACGACGACTATCATCTCAAGGATTTCATCAAGGCGCTCACGACATAAAAATCCTGCGGCAGGGCAAACCCTGCCGCTCATTTTTTCGGAATTTTCATTTCCGTAAAAGACATTTTTTCGATATATCTTGACATTTGTGCGAAAATAGTATAAAACATTATTGTAGTATTATTTAGGCAGGTATATAGGATGAAAAGGCTTTGGAAATATATAAGGCCGTATACAGTCTTCATCGTGTTCACGATGTTCATCAAACTGACGGCGGCGCTGCTCGAGCTTCTGATCCCGAAATTCATGGAGATCATACTCGACGAAGTCGTGCCCACGGGAAAGGTCAAGCCGATCGTGTGGCTCGGTCTTCTGATGGTCGCCGTTTCGGGCATCAGCCTCGTTTTCAATATTATCGCGAACAGAATGACGGCGATCAGCTCGGGCAAGATCACGAAAAAACTGCGCCACGATCTGTTTGATAAGCTGCAGTCGCTTTCTGCAAAGCAAATGGACGAGCTGACGGTCTCGTCGGCGGAATCGCGTCTGACGAGCGATACTTATAACTTCAACAGCCTTCTCGCGAGAATGCAGCGCGTCGGCGTGCGCGCGCCGATCATTCTGATCGGCGGACTCGTCATGATGCTCAGTATGGACGTCAAACTGTCGCTCATACTGATCGCGCTCCTGCCGCTCATCTGCATCGTCGTCTATTTCGTCACGAAGTACAGCGTCCCGCTTTACCATAAGGAGCAGGGGATCCTCGACCACGTCGTGCGCGTTCTGCAGGAGAATATCACGGGAATCCGCGTCATCAAGGCGCTCTGCAAGACCGATCACGAGAAAAAGCGCTTCAACGGCGTCAACGACGAGTTGACGGTGACCGACCAGAAAGCGGGTTATATCACGTCGATCACCAACCCGACGACGTCTCTGATTTTGAACGTCGGTCTGACGCTCGTCGTCCTCGTCGGCGCGTACCGCGTCAACAGCGGCGACTGCAAGCCGGGCGTGATCATTTCGTCTCTCCAGTATTTCATCACGATCCTCAACGCGACCCTCGGTATCACGCGTATTTTCATCCTCTGGTCGAAGGGCGCGGCGAGCGCACAGCGCATCGCGGACGTGCTTGAGTTGCCCGAAGACCTGCTCGTTGCTCCCGCAGACGGCGCGGCACCCGTCGGTGAAGAGATCCCGCATATCGAATTCCGAAACGTCGGATTCACCTATACGGGCAAGGGCAGAAACCTTGACAATATCAATTTCAAACTGATGCACGGTGAATCGCTCGGCGTGCTCGGCGAAACGGGCTCCGGCAAATCGACGATCCTGAATCTTCTGCTCAGGATGTACGACGTGACCGAAGGGCAGATCCTCATCGACGGCAGGGACGTCAGAACGATCGATCCCGACGAACTCCGCGCCAAATTCGGCACGGTCTTCCAGAACGATTTCGTAATGGAGGGCACGATCGGCGGCAATATCTCGTTCTTCCGCGGCGCCGACGAAAACGAGCTCGAAAACGCGGCTGCGGACGCGCAGGGTTGCGAATTCATCCGTCAGAAGGAGAAGGGAATGGAGTCCGCCGTCAACGTGCGCGGCAATAACCTTTCGGGCGGACAGAAGCAGAGGCTTCTGATCGCACGTGCGCTTGCCAAAAATCCCGAGATCCTGCTCCTCGACGACGCTTCGTCGGCACTCGATTACAGTACGGACGCGGCGCTTCGGAAAGCGCTCCATAAGAACCACAGCGCAACGACGTCGATCCTCATCGCGCAGCGCGTAAGCTCGATCGCGGGCTGCACGCACATCCTCGTTTTGTCCGACGGAAAACCGATCGGTTACGGCACGCACGACGAACTGCTCGAAAACTGCGAGCAGTACCGCGTCGTCGCAAGCTCCCAGATGGGCGAAGGGAGGGGACTCTGATGGCAAGAAGACAGGATTTGAACGATCAGAAACGCGTTCACAACGATCTTGAACCCGAAAAGCAGGTATTTTCGGGAAAAGCACTGTCCAAAAAGCAGATCCTTCTGCGCCTTTGGAAATATCTCGGCAAAAACCGCGTCCTTCTGATCCTCGCGTTCGTTTTGTCGGCGACCGGCAGCGCGCTCGGACTCGTCGGACCGAAGCTCTCGAGCCTCGCGATCCGCGCGATCGAAGAGGGCAAGGGAAAAGTCGATTTCGGAACGGTATTTTATTACGTCAGACTGATGCTGCTCTGCTACGTCGGCTCGGCAATCTTCGTTTACCTTCTGAACTTCGTTATGACGAAGATGTCGAAAAAGGTCGCCAAGCAGATGCGCCACGATATCTTCGAGAGCCTGTCGGCGATGCCGGTCAGCTTCTTCGACAAATATCAGACGGGCAACATCATCAGCGTCGTCACCTACGACGTCGATACGGTCAACCAGTCGATCGCTTCGGATGTTCTGCAGATTTTGCAGAGCATCATCACGGTCACGATCTCGTTCATTATGATGCTGACGATCGCGCCGACGCTCGTTCTGATCTTCGTCGTGACGGTTCCGGCGACCTTCTTCTTCACGAAATGGCTCGCGGGACGCGTGCGCCCGATGTTCAGACGCCGCAGCGCGAAGCTCGGTGAACTGAACGGATTCGTCGAAGAAATGCTCTCGGGGCAGAAGACGATCCGCGCCTACGGCAGAGAAAAAGCCGTGCTCGAAAAGTTCGACGAAAAGAACGAAGATGCGATCAACGCCTACACCGTCGCCGAGGCGAACGGTACGATCACCGGCCCCTGCGTCATGTTCATCAACAATATTTCGATGGCGCTCGTCTGCGTCTTCGGATCGCTCCTTCTGCTCTTTACGAACTCGTTCTATCTCAGCGATATTTCCGCTTTCGTGCAGTATTCCCGCAAGTTCTCCGGCCCGATCAACGAGGTCGCGAACATCATAGCGGAACTGCAGAGCGCGTTCTCGGCTGCGGAGCGCGTCTTCGGACTGATCGACGCCGACCCCGAAAAGCCGGACGCCGCCGACGCCGAGGTCCTCGGCTCGACCGAGGGCAGAGTGACGCTCGATCACGTCGATTTCTCCTACGTCCCGGGCAAAAAGATCATTCAGGATCTCAGTATGGAGGCAAAACCGGGCTCCCTGACGGCGATCGTCGGACCGACAGGCGCCGGCAAGACGACGGTCATCAACCTTCTCATGCGATTTTACGACGCGGACGGCGGATCGGTTGCCGTCGACGGCAAGGACGTCAGAAATCTGACGCGCGATTCATTACGGCGCGCCTACGCGATGGTATTGCAGGAAACGTGGCTCTTCCAGGGCACGATCTTCGAAAATATTGCCTACGCGCGTCCCGACGCGACCGAGGAAGAGGTCGTGGCGGGGGCGAAAGCGGCGCATATCCATTCGTTCATATCCCGTCTGCCGGACGGCTATCAGACCGTTCTGACCGACAACGGAACGAGTATTTCCAAAGGACAGAAGCAATTACTGACGATCGCGCGCGCGATGCTCGTCGATGCCAATATGCTGATCCTTGACGAAGCGACCTCCAACGTCGATACGCAGACGGAGGAAAAGATCCAGAGCGCCATGCGCGAACTGATGCGCGGCAAGACCTGCTTCGTCATCGCGCACAGACTCTCGACGATCCGCTCGGCGGATCACATCCTCGTCATGCGCGGGGGAGAAGTCGTCGAGCGCGGCACGCACGACAGTCTGATGGCGTCGGATACCTTCTACCGCTCGCTCTACGAAGCGCAGTTTGAAACGTCGTAAAGACGTAAAGGAGAAAAATATGCAATATCCGAATTCCCGGCAGCTCGATTGGTACGAACGCAGGACGGCGTTCTTCCACTTCTCGATGAACACATTTACGGACAGGGAATGGGGGCAGGGAGACGAAGACCTTTCGCTCTTCGCGCCGACCGCTCTCGACTGCCGCCAGTGGATCCGCTCGATCAAAGAAGCGGGCTTCACGTCGGCGATCATCGTCGCGAAGCATCACGACGGACTCTGTCTCTGGAACACGAAAACTTCCGACCACAACGTGATGAACACGCCCTGCGGGCAGGACGTCGTCAAATCGTTCACCGAAGCGTGCGCCGAATACGGCATCACGGCGGGCGTCTATATCTCCCCGTGGGACAGGAACTGCCCCCTTTGGGGAACTGACGCTTACAGCGACTACTATCACGAACAACTGACCGAATTACTGACGAACTACGGAAAGATCCGCGAAGTCTGGTGGGACGGCGCGGGAAGCTCCGAAACGCGCTACGATTGGCAAAAATGGGTCGAAACGATCCGCAGACTCCAGCCGGAAGCCGTGATCTTCGGCTCCCTCGGCGCCGCGCACTACGTCGACGTGCGCTGGGTCGGCAACGAGCGCGGGATCGCGGGCGACCCGTGCTTCGCGACGATCAACGAATCGTCTCTCAAAAAGGAGATCAATTCCGAACTCAATCACGGCGATCCGTACGGTGACCGCTTCGTCCCCGCCGAGTGCGATATGTCGATAAGACCCGGCTGGTTCTACCATCCGGAGCAGGACAACGTCGTCAAATCGCCGGGAGAACTCGTCGAGTACTGGTTTACGTCCGCCGGCCGGAACTGCGGCGTTCTGCTCAATTTCCCGCCCGATCGGCGCGGACTTCTCTTTGAGAAGGACGTTGCCTCCGCGATCGAGTGGAACAAGCGCCTGAAACGCGCGTTTTCAAACGATCTTGCGGGCAAAACCGTTCAGAACGGCGCGTCTTTTGAAACGTATTTCGACGAAGCCGAGATCAACTGCTACCGTGTTTCCGAAGATATCCGTATGGGCGAGCGCGTGCTCGATTACACGGTCGAAGCGCTCACGAAAGACGGGTGGATCGGGATCGCGCACCACGAAAGCCTCGGACACCTGCGCTGCGAGCATTTTGCGCCCGTCACGGCGCGCGCCCTGCGCGTGAACGTCCTGAAAGCGGCGGATACGCCGCTTATCGGCAGGATCTCCGTCTTCAGGATCCCCGACGACGTTTTCGAAAAGCCCGTGAAGAAAAAGATCGAAGGCTCGCTGACGGATCTCGAAACGTGCGCGATCACCAAAAACGGAGACGAAACAATCGTCAATTTCGGCGGCGTTTACCCGTACGACCGCGTAGAATTCGATTCCGACGACGGGGAGGGGGAA
>JAZLHQ010000259.1:0-3164 GCA_045616925.1 Eubacteriales bacterium
AATCTGCTCAAAGGAGGGAAAATCGTGGAGGATCGCGAGATTGTGGCGCTCTATCTCAACAGAGACGAGAACGCGCTTGCCGAAACCGAGCGCAAGTACGAAAAATACTGCCGAAAGATCGCCGAAAACATACTCGGCGACGCTTTGGACGCGCAGGAATGTGTCAACGACGCTTACTTGCAGGCGTGGAACACGATCCCTCCGCAGAAGCCCGAAAATCTGTCGACGTTTTTGGGCAAACTGACGCGCAATCTTGCGATCAACCGCTTATCGTCCCGCACTGCCGGAAAGCGCGGCGGCGGAGCGACCTGCGAAGCGCTTGACGAGCTTTCCGACTTTCTCCCCGACACGGAGAGCGTGGAGAGCGAAGCGGACGTGCGCGCGCTGACGGCGGCGATCAACGGATTTCTCGATGAGCAGGGCGCGAAAAAACGTATTCTTTTCGTGCGCAGATATTTCTTCGGTGAGAGTGTGAACGAGATCGCCAAAGCGGTGGGGAAGACCCCCGCGGGCGTCGGCGTCGCACTGTCGCGTATGCGGAACGATCTGCGCGAGTACTTATCCGAAAAAGGTTTTTTGTAAGAAGGGAGAAAAGATATGAATAAAATGGAACTGTTTGAAGCGGTCGGCGGGATCGACGATCGCTATATCCTCGAAGCGAAGAACGTAAGTCACAAATCGCACCGCGCAAAGATCATGCTTTTGGCGGCGAGCGTTGCCGTGATCGCCGTGCTGATAGCGGCGCTTGCAATCGGTATCGCGTCCCGTCAGACCCCGAAACAGCCCGACGTCCCGCCTGCCGAAACGACCGTCAAAACGCTGCCTTACGCCGTCGTCCCCAAAATCCTCCCCCCCGTGCCGGAATCGACGGGAGAAGCAGGTGAAGTTATGTCGAAACCATATTTGGTCAGCGCAGACACGGAAAAAGTCATAAAAGTTAAAACCGGAGAGACGATTACGCATATTTTTTATATGCAAAATTCCTATCTGATGACGGATTCAAAATACAGCGAAATGTACGGAAAAACAAGGCAGTTCCATATTGACGTCCCCGACGGTGTCGAACTGCTCACGCCGCAGGAATTTATCTTTGATCCGAGTATTTCACCTTTTTTTGAAATTTCATTTCGTCTTGGCGACGCACTTGAATTCGGAGAAATACAGATCAATCTTTTTGAAAATGTATTATATTTTGTCAGAGAATGTGACTACGATTATTCCGCAAATGCTGCTGCGCTCGGCGGGGCGTTGATCGAATCCCTGCAAAATCCCGACGCTTACCAGCAGTATCTCGGAGAGGGCACTCCTATGCAGATGTATTCTCCCGAGGGGCGCGAGCAAACGAACGCTCAAGGCGAAGAGGTCGTTCGTTATCTTGAAGTATTCAATAATTATCGCTTTGATAAATTCCTCGTCACGTTGGAGTCATCAGACGGTATAGTTTTGAAAAGCGAAAAAGAATTTGTATGGGACACAATGCTGTCAACGAAGTGCGCCATTCGCTTCTCCGTGATTGACGGATATGAAAACGGCAGTATAAATGTGACCGTAACTCCAAATCGAAAGTATGCGGGCAAAGATGAAACGATCTGGTATTATATCGTATGTTCGGTAACGGACGAAGGTGTAATTACTCAACTCCAAAGAGTCAACAATTTCGAAAACGCAGAAAACTATCCGAACTATGACACCTTTCCGATGAATTGCTTGACGGATGGATCAAATGACGACTTGAATCGCAATTTGGGTAATTTTGCCGTACAACGATCTGAAAACAGTATCGAGTACTATGTATCCGGATACATAAAGTGGTACGATACCAATGGGGTTTTACACCCCGCTTTTGGCGTTCCTGTATAACGCAAAACCGCCTCCGGCGTGGAGGCGGATTATTTTATTTTGCGAGGAATTGATCGACAAGCCCGCACGCTTCTGCGAAAAAGTCGCCCGACGTATCGAGCCACGTGACGTTCTTCTCCTTGCGGAACCACGTCATCTGCCGCTTCGAGAATTTGTTGATCTCCGTCTTTAACTGTTCGCGGTACTCGTCAAAACTGCCGTATTGACCCGCTAAATAGCGGTACGTATAGCGGTATTCAAGCCCGAGACCCTCTAAAAACGCGGGCGTCGCGCCGTTTTTCATCAGATTTTCCACTTCTTCGATCATCCCCGCCTTGATGCGCAGATCAAGACGCTCTTCGATTCGCTTGAGAAGCACCTCGCGCTCGTAGGTCATCGCAAGCTGCAATACGTCGTATTTCGGCTCGCATCTGTCCTCGGCGGGATAGCCCGCGCGCAGTTTTTCGAGCATTCTGATCAGATGCCGGTCGCTGTACTGAGGATCGGGATCCGTGACGCCGAAGTCCGCAAGCATCTGAAGAAGATTTTCGCGCGGTAAACCGTCGCAAAAGCGGCGGAATTCCTCGTCCGGCGGGACGTCGATTAGTTGGTAGCCGTCGATCACCGCGCGCGTGTAAAGTCCCGTGCCGCCGCAGAGAATGGGCAGAACACCGCGATCAAGGATTTCGTCAATCGCGCGATAGGCATCCGTTTGGAAAGAGGCGAGGGAATAGGACTCGTTCGGGTCGAGGCTGTCGATCAGATGATGTTTGAGGTGCGCCTGCTCTTCTTTCGTGACCTTTCCCGTGCCGAGATCGAGTCCGCGGTAGATCTGACGGGAGTCGGCGGAGACGATCTCCGCGCCGTACTTTTCGGCGAGGCGTATGGCGAGGTCGCTTTTGCCGCTTGCGGTCGTTCCGACGATCGCCAAAAGTTTGTTTTTCATAAAAAAACGTCCGTTCCTGAGATATTACGAGGACATTATAAACTATTTGGGAGAAACAGTCAAGAGAAATAAAAAAACTTTTCAAAAAGGTATTGACAAATCGCTTAAAATGTGTATAATATCAGTGTTGCCGCGAGGCGACTATGCGAGAGTGGCGGAATTGGCAGACGCGCACGTTTGAGGGGCGTGTGGTTTACACCGTACGGGTTCAAGTCCCGTCTCTCGCACCATACGCGGGCATGGCGGAATTGGCAGACGCGCTAGATTCAGGTTCTAGTGGGGGCAACTTCGTGAAGGTTCAAGTCCTTTTACCCGCACCAAACAAGAATAATCCGAACCAAATCTTCCTTGTGGGAGACGGGTTCGGATTATTTGTTTA
>JAZLHQ010000260.1:0-7670 GCA_045616925.1 Eubacteriales bacterium
CGTTTTTCCCGCTTCTTTCGTGACGCGCGCAATCTCAAGCACGCCCTCGACGGGGATCTCCTGCTGCGAAAGGACGAAATCCGCTTCTTTCACGGCGTTCTTGAGGGAATCGACGAATTCCTTGTTCATAAGTCCGCACGCGCCGATGTCGAGCGTGATCATATTTTCACCGGCGTCGTTCACGAGAATAAAACCGAGACCCGTTTTGGCGTTGTTCATCACTTTCGTTTTGGATGCGTCCACGTTTTCGGACGCCCAAAGTGCGAGTGCGCTCTTACCGAAATCGTCGTTTCCGATGCATCCTGCAAAGGAAACGTCCGCGCCGAGGCGCGCGCAGGCGACCGCCTGATTGGATCCTTTTCCGCCGGCTGCGGCTTCAAACTGGTATCCCATGATCGTCTGACCCGGGACAGGGAAATCCTTCATTCGCATCGTAAGACCCGTAAGGTAACTTCCGATGATCAGAATTTTTGGTTTCTTCATAATTTCCTCCGAATAATTCGTTCTATTATATTATAAAGCTGAATATTCTCCCTGTCAATAGGGTGCGCGTGCGGATTTCGGGTTAAAAAGCATGAAAACCATATTGACTTTGATCCGATATTTTGATAAAATGTTCGTATAACGGTACTACCTTATTATACAGCGCATTACATACAATTTCAATATGCTATTTTCGTCAACTTTGGGTTGTCAAAAAAAGATTGCCTTGTTGCTTGCATTTCTTCTGTCGTGTGTTATAATGGAAGAAAAGAGTAAGAGGGGGATGTTCAGACATGGAATTCGGAGATAAAATCTATCAATTCAGAAAAGAGCGCGGGCTTTCGCAGGAAAAATTTGCGGAACAGCTCGGCGTCACGAAGCAGGCGGTACAGAAATGGGAACTCGGCAAATCGCAGCCGGAGACTTCCAAACTTGTCAAGCTTGCAAAATTTTTCAATATATCGATCGACTCGCTCCTGCTCGGAAGCGATATCCGCACCTTCGAGGAAATGCCCGATTATAAAAACGTCGAGCCCGATTACGTCGCACGTCATCAGTGGGAGGCGTACTCGAAAGTCCTCGACGTTGAATATACGCAGTCTATCGAAGAAGGACTTGAGATCGAACCTTATGCGGACGTGATGAAATCCATCCAGCGTATGCCCGACTGCAAAGAGAAAGAGCAGATGGCGGATTCGGTTTTCAGCATCGTATCGTCTCTCAAGACCAAAAAGGATTATCCTTACGACGAGCCGTCCGATCTTGACGGCATTCGCTCGTCAAGGAAAGAATACGTTTTCGAAAAGAAAGAATTCACCGAAGACGCGCTTCGCGAAAAGATCAGCGGCGCGTGGAACGCAAGAATTGCGGGATGCCTGCTCGGTAAGACCGTAGAGGGAATGCGCACGGACGAACTCGTTCCGATGCTGAAAGAGACCGGAAACTATCCGATGTACCGTTATATCCGGAAATCGGATATGAACGATGCGATCTACGATAAATATAAATTCCGTCTTCGCGGCAGATGCTACGCGGACGCGATCGAATGCGCGCCCGTTGACGACGACACGAACTATACCGTGATGTCGCAGAAGATCATTCACGATTTCGGCCGTGAATTCACGCCCGCCGACGTCGGCCGCACCTGGATCCGCTGCCAGTCGAAAGACGCTTACTGCACGGCGGAACGCGTGACGTTCGTCAACCTCGTCAACGGCTACCGTCCTCCGAACACAGCGGTCTATAAAAACCCGTTCCGCGAATGGATCGGCGCGCAGATCAGAACGGACTACTACGGATATATCAATCCGGGTGATCCCGAAACCGCCGCCGATATGGCGTGGCGCGACGCTTCGATCTCGCACGTCAAGAACGGTATCTACGGTGCCATTTTCTCGGCTTCGATGATCGCCTGCGCCGCGGTCACCGATAACGTGCGCGACGCGATCCTCGGAGGCCTTGCGCAGATCCCCGAAAAATCGAGACTTTACGAGTACGTTAAGAAGATCGTTTCGATGTACGACGAAGGCGCGACCGAAAAGAAGTGTTTTGATTACATCCACGAATGCTACGACGAACACACGCAGCACGGCTGGTGCCATACGATCCCGAACGCGATGATCGTCGCGGCGAGCCTCTTATTCGGCAATAAGGATTACGGAAAATCCGTCTGCATGGCGGTTCAGACCGGATTCGATACGGACTGCAACGGTGCGACCGTCGGCTCCGTTCTCGGAATGATGAACGGCATCCGTTCGATTCCCGACGAATGGCTGAAACCGCTGAACGGCAAACTCGATACCTCGATCTTCGGTGTCGGAACCGTTTCGATCGATTCTCTCGTCGAAAATACCCTTAAAGATATTCAGCCTTGCAAATAATTGATTTTCAGGAGGAAATTATGAAAAAGATCATTGCAATGCTATTAGTCCTTTGTGCGTTTGCGATCTGCCTTGCGTCCTGCGCTTCTTCAAAGCAGAAGGATCCCGGAAAAGACGATCCCGAAATCGAGCGCGAATACATGCAGAAAGACTACGATTTCGAAGGCTACGAATTCACCGTTCTCTCGCTCGGTGACGGCGGATGCTGGAGCTCCCGCACGATCGTTGCCGACGAGATCATTTCCGAGCCGATCAACGACGCCGTTTATACGCGCAACAGTGCGGTCTGCTCAAAGTACAATTTCACGATCACGAACGTGGCAATCAACCGTTATCAGTACGTCGATAATGCGAAAGTCCTGCTCAATATGGAAGACGAAGTCGACCTCTGCGTCGCATCCATGCGTATCAATACGGCACTTCTCGAAAAAGAGGATCTTCTTCTGAATCTCTACGATCCGAGACTTACGGGAATGGATCTTTCGAAGCCGTGGTACGATCAGAACAGCATCAACTCTCTGACGGTCAACGATCAGATTTACGCGATCACCGGCGATATGATCGTTATGGACGACGACTCGACACAATGCGTTTTCTTCAACAAGAAGCTCGCCGAGAAATACGAGGTCGAAGACCTCTACGCAGCAGTCAAAGAGGGAAGATGGACGCTCGATATGCTCGCCGACTACGCGGCGAAAGCGACCGTCAAGCTCGACGGAACGACTGAAAATATGACTCTCAACGACCAGTGGGGCTTCCTCAACGAAATGTGGAGCATCAACGTCTGCCTCGCGGGCGGTGACTATCCGATCGCAAGGATCGGCGGCGACGGCAAGCCCGAGATGACTTGCTTTACGCAGGATTACAACAAAGCGTGGGTAAAATGCATGGATATCCTTGACGGACCCACTTCGATGGTCTGCCAGCATTTCCAGAACTGCAACCCCGTTCAGGTCTTTGCAGAGAGCAAAGGACTCTTCTTCATCACCAACATCTGCTCCGCTTCTCAGGACCAGAATATTACGGAAATGGTCGACGATTTCGGCATCCTGCCGATCCCGAAGCTTGACGCGGCTCAGGAAAACTATTCCTGCAACGTCAAACTGAAGATGTCCGAATCCATCGCGATCCCTGCGCTTTCAACGAACCTGGAGCGCACTTCCGCCATCATCGAGGCGCTTTCCGAGGAATCGCACTACACGCTCGTTCCTGCGTACTACGACGTCACGCTGATGAACAAGAAGACGCGCGACGATCAGTCGCAGGATATGCTCGACATCATTTTCTCGACGAAATCCTACGATATCGGCGAATATTACGACTGGGGCGGGATCTATACGAGCGTCGGCGAAACGCTGCAGAACAGTTCTTCTTTCACGGTCGTCACCAAGCGTAAAACGATCGCAGAGTCCGAACTGAAGGAATTTGTCGGCAAGAGATTTGTATAAATAACGGAAAGGATGACGAATAAAATCTCGTCATCCTTTTTTGCGAAAAAGAAATAAGGAGTAAAAAATGGCACAAATCGCAAACGAGTGGATCCGTATTCCGGGCGGCAAAATGATCTACCGCGTCCGCCACCGCATTATGGAGGGCGATTGCCCCTGCGAACACGGTCCCGTCGAAATGGAAATCAAACCGTTTGAAATCATGAAATATCCCGTCACGAACGGAATGTACCGCAAATTTGTCGAGGAGACCGGTTATTCGGCGTCCGGCAATTTCCTTGCGCATTGGAAAAACGTTCCGTTTGAGGAGATCGAAAATAAACCGGTCACCTTCGTCAGTCCCGAGGACGCGAAGGCGTATGCCGCGTACGTCGGTGCGCGTCTTCCGAGTGAAGCGGAGTGGCAATTCGCCGCCGGAGGTGCTGACGGCAGAAAATGGCCGTTCGGCAACGATTTCGATCCCGAACGCGTCAACGGAAACGGAGGCGTGATCACGGACGTTGACGCTTATCCGGACGGTGCAAGCCCCTACGGCGTCATGGATCTCTCGGGCAACGTATGGGAATGGACCGACAGTTTTACAAACGACGGACAGAGACCGTTCGCTCTTCTACGCGGCGGCTGCTGCTTCAGAGCGGCGCACTTCTGGCACATGGAGGGCGGCGCGCATCCGATCGACAGCCACATGAAAATGCTTCTTTTGTCGGATGATCTCAACAGAGCGTCGACGCTCGGCTTCAGATGTGTGAGGTAAAAGACGATGTTAAATAAGATATTTTCGGTAAACGGTGTCCGGATCGAAGCATCCGACGAGACGTTTGAGATCAAAGCGCTCGGTGAGAGCCTTACCGGCGGCGCAAAGCCTTATTTTCATCTCTCGATAGAAAACGTCGGCGAGTACGAGCCCACCGGTATGCGGGCAGAGATCGTCACCGACGACGAAAATCTGCTCTCGGTTTTGCACACCTCGGACGACGGAATCGTCTATTTGCGCACGGATTTTCTCAAAGAAAATAACGATATGCGCATCTCGAATACGCTCGGCATCAAATGGCCCGATACGCCCGAGCGTACGTATCTGAAGCTCGATTGGCTGAACGCACTCGATCTCAAGGACGGCACGGTGCGCTATCCTTCGCTCATCGTTCCGAAAAAAGACGGCAGAAACGCGATGCAGAATCACGACACCTACACGATGCCGCTGACGCTTATGAAAAACGACGGTAAAGGCGTTGCGTTCTGCTTTGAGATCCCAGCGGCGGCGCTCACCTGGGACAGACTTCTGAACCGTCAGATCAAGAACGTCAGAACGCGCGCGGATCTCGACCGCCTAACGCTGACGCCGCGCGTGGACGCGATTCCCGCGCTCGTCACGGATATTCTCGTTTCGTCGTTTGTCGGCGGATGGCGCGAATGCTGGGACGGAATCCGCACGCGTGCGCGGAAGAATATGGACTTTTCACAATATAAAAGGGAAGATCTCTCGTGGGTGCGTTCCTGCGTCGTCAATCACTTCGCGTTCGTCTACGGAAAAGAATGCTTTGATTTTGATAAACAGCGTTTCGATATGAAGCGGCTTCTTGATGATGGAAACGAATTCGGCGGCTACGATACGGTCGTCGTTTGGCACCAGTATCCCCGTCTCGGACTTGACGAGCGCTCTCAGTGGGACTTTTTCGATCAGTTTCCGGGCGGACTCGAAGCGCTCGCGGAAGGAGTTGCCTATGCCCACGAAAAAGGCACGCGCGTGCTTCTGCCGTTCAAACCGTGGGACCACGATCCGCACGACACGGACGCCGATACGCTCGAAAAACTTTGCAGGATCTTGAAAATTACGAACGCGGACGGCATTTTCTTCGATACGATGAATTCCGTCCCCGCGACGTTCCGCAAAGCGGTCGACGCGATCCGTCCGGGCATCGTCTTTATGACGGAAAAATTTCCGCAGACGCGCCGCGACGTCGAAATGCTCACGTCCTGCTGGGATCAGTACTGGACGGATTGGGAAATGCCCGAAACGCCCTCGTTCCGCTATCTTTTCCCCGAGCACGGAACTTCGATGACGTCCCGCTGGCACGTCGGTGTGCAGAAGGACAATATGATCAAGCGCGCGATCTTCAACGGTACGGGCATCGTCATCTGGCAGGACGTCTTCGGCGCTTGGCTGCCTTTTGATAAAAAGCAGAAGGCGACGATCAAAAAATGGAAAAAAACTTATCTTTCTTTCCGGGATTGCTTCGAGGGCAGTGCCTATCCTTTGATGCCGACGCTTCAAACGGGTATTTTTATGAACCGATTTGAAGGAAACGGAAGGATCGTCGTCTCGCTCTATAACGACACGCCAAACGTTTACGAAGGCGTAATTGCCGATATCGGCGATTATGCCGTAAGCACGTGCGTCTTCGGAGAATGTGACGCGAAGATCGAAAACGGACGTCTCGTCGGCAAATTGAAGCCCGAAGAGGTCTATCTCGTTGAACTGAAAGAAGGGAATGACTGAATGTTCGAAAGATTCTCATACGAAAGATACGAAAATCCCGATCTTGACGGGTACGCGCTCAATTACCGCCTTTTCATTCCCGAAGATTATGATGAAAAGAAATCCTATCCCGTTATGTTCTTTCTTCACGGCGCGGGAGAGCGCGGCGAAGACAACGAGAAGCAGCTGAACCTCGGAATCCCGAAGCTTTTCGAGCATTTTCCGGAATATATGAACGAAACGATCATCGTAGCGCCGCAGTGTCCCGACAATGAAAGATGGGTCGATACCGACTGGGGAAAAGGGAATTACGCGGTCGAAAACTGCGCCGAAACGAAGCAGATCAAGACGGCGCTCGCGATCCTCAAAGATACGTTCGACCGCTATCGCTGCGATCGAAGCCGCGTCTACGTCTGCGGTATCTCGATGGGCGGTTTCGGAACGTGGGACGTCCTTGCGCGCCACGGCGGGATCTTCGCGGCGGGCGTACCGATCTGCGGCGGAGGAGATCCGTCCAAAGCGGACCTTCTCAAAGAGATCCCGATCTTCACGTTCCACGGGGATCTTGACAAGACCGTCCCGTTTGCGGGGACCGAGCAAATGTATAATTCTATTAAATCAGCGGGCGGCGAAAAGATCCGTTTCAAACCGATCATAGGCGGTTGGCACAGCATTTGGGACGCTGCGACGTCCGACCGTGAAATGATCGAATGGCTTTACGCACAGTGCAAATAAAAAACAGCCGAAGAGGGAATGGCACGGGTGGATAAGGCAGTATTTTAAATGTGGATTTTATACTGAAAAATCCGATACTCATTAACTATGTGGACAAATCAGATTTTGCGGAGGTGATCGTATGTCTAATACTGTTTACAAATGTGATACTCCCGGAAGCATTGTACCGGTTACACTATCGTCGGAAGAAGATGGATTTACTTTATCACAATACTTTATAGTTGAAAAATACGAGCATTTGTACGAGGAAAATATAAAACGCTTTAATTCCGTCGATACGCCGTACGCTTTGCCCGGCAAAGGGAAAAAAGTAATTCTTGCCGGAATTTGAATCGTTGAATGAAAACGGCTTATTCAACAGTCAAGAAGAAGCCGTTTGTTATCTCCGTCACTACCTTTCGCAAGACTGGGCAGAGACAGGCGAATTTTGTATTGTTGAAATATTCAGATAGATCTCGGTTAGTCGAGTAAAAAAGCAACCCGCTGAAAAAGATTATCTTTTCAGCGGGTATCTTTGTCTCATACCATAGCAAGCAGGGAAATTATATATAATTTCCGAGTGATGTTTGCCCTGTCGGGCAAGTGATGTTATGCCTTGCGGCATAGTGATGTTTTTGCTTTGCAAAAGTGATGTGATGTATTCCA
>JAZLHQ010000261.1:0-16565 GCA_045616925.1 Eubacteriales bacterium
ATCGGTTATGACGAGCAGGACCGTGCCGCGCTCGATGTCCTGTACGAAAAGGGAAGAGCGAACGGGGTGGAGCCCCTTGCGATCCTTACGGGAGACGAGGCGCGCACGCTCGAGCCGAATCTGTCACAGAAGGTCACCTGCGCGCTCTACGCCCCGGGCGCCGGAACGGTCTGCCCCTACGAGCTGACGATTGCCGCTATGGGCAGCGCGATGGACAACGGGGTCGAGCTGAAACGAAACTTCCGCGTCACCTCGATCGTACGCGACGGGGAGGAATTCGTCCTCTACTCGGACGCGGGATCCGTGCGCGCGAAAACCGTGGTCAACTGCGCGGGCGTGTACGCGGACGAGGTCGCCGCGATGGCAGGCGCCTGCGATTTCACGGTCACCCCGAGACGCGGGGAATATATGGTGCTCGACCGCGAGGCGGGGAACACGGTGTCGGCCACGATCTTCCGCACCCCCTCGGCGATGGGCAAGGGGATCCTCGTGACGCAGACGGTGGACGGCAATCTGCTCCTCGGCCCGACCGCCGTCGATATCGACGACAAAAACGACAAAAAAACGACCGCCGAGGGGCTTGACAGCGTCAAAATGCAGGCGAACCGCAGCGTTTCGGGCATTCCGATGAACAAGGTGATCACCTCGTTCACGGGGCTTCGCGCCGTCGGCAGCACCGGCGATTTCATCATCAACGAAAAGGACGGCTTCATCAACTGCGCGGGCATCGAAAGTCCCGGACTTTCGTCGGCACCCGCGATCGCCGAATACGTCTGCCGGCTGCTCGCAAAAGCGGGGCTTTCCTTCGTCGAAAAGAGGGATTTTGACAGAACTTTCAAGCCTTTCCACTGGTTCTCGCGTCTTTCGGACGAGGAAAAGAACGCCGTGATCGAAAAGGATCCGCGCTACGCGCACGTCATCTGCCGCTGCGAAACGGTCACGGAGGGCGAGATCGCCGACGTGATCGCGAGAAATCCCGTTCCCTTCGACGTCGACGGCATCAAACGCCGTCTGCGCGCCGGTATGGGCAGGTGTCAGGGCGGTTTCTGCTCGCCTTACGTCGTCGAAATGCTCGCAGAGGCGCAGAAAACGCCTCTTGACCGCGTCAGAAAGTGCGGCGGTGAATCGTATATGCTGGTCGGAAAGACCGGCAAGGCGTTCAGGTAAGGGGGATCTCATGACAATTCTTGAAAAGCAGATCGTGATCATCGGCGCGGGGCCTGCCGGAATGAGCGCCGCCGCTGCCGCCTACGACGCCGGCTGCCGCGATATCCTCGTTCTTGAAAGAGACGGCAAAAAGGGCGGCATCCTGCAGCAGTGCATCCACAACGGCTTCGGTCTGCACCGCTTCGGCGTTGAGCTGACGGGTCCCGAATACGCCGCAAGATACGAAGAAATGACCGAAAAAGACGGCATTACCTTTATGCTCGATACGATGGTGACGAAAATCGACGACGACAGAACCGTCACCGCCATGAACCCGCAATACGGCAATTTTCAGGTGAAAGCAGGCGCCGTCATCCTCGCTATGGGCTGCCGTGAGCGTCCGAAAGGCGCCCTCAACATCGCGGGCACCCGCCCCGCCGGCATCTACACCGCCGGTACGGCGCAGAAATTCGTCAACAAGATGGGCTATATGCCCGGAAAACGCGTCGTGATCCTCGGCTCCGGCGACATCGGGCTCATTATGGCGCGCAGAATGACGCTCGAGGGCGCGAAGGTCGAAATGGTCTGCGAACTGATGCCCTATTCGGGCGGTCTTTCGCGCAACATCGAGCAGTGCCTCAACGATTTCGACATCCCGCTTTATCTCTCGACGACCGTCGTCGAAATCTGCGGCAAAGACCGTCTCGAAGGCGTTTATATCGCCAAAGTCGACGAAAAACGCCGTCCGATCGAAGAAACGCGCAGATTCGTTCCCTGCGACACGCTTCTTTTGTCGTGCGGACTCCTGCCCGAAAATGAGCTGACGCTCTTAACGTCCGCGAAAATGGATCCCGTGACGGGCGGCGCCGCGGTCGACGAAGACCGTATGACGAGCGTTCCCGGCGTCTTCGCCTGCGGCAACGTCCTGCACGTACACGACCTCGTCGACTACGTCTCCGAGGAATCGGCGATCGCCGGAAAAGCCGCTTTCGATTTCGTGAACGGCAAAAAAACGGACGATCTTCGTATTTCCGTCAAAACGGCGGGACTTGCGCGCTATACCGTCCCGCAGTTGATCAGCGGGAAAAAGGACGTGACGGTCTATTTCCGCGTTTCGGACAATCTCAAAAACGCGAAAATCGTCGTTTACGACGGCGAACGGGTCGTTTCGAAAAAGAACAAACTGCGCGTCGCGCCCGGTGAAATGGAGACCGTCCTGCTCTCGTCCGATATGATCGGCAGGAACGAGAGCGGAACGTTTACGGTATCGGTGGAGGTAAATCAATGAGTAAAGAAAGAAATCTGACCTGTATCATCTGCCCGCGCGGATGCGCTCTGAAAGTCAAATTCGACGAAGAAGAACGGATCGCCTCGGTCGAGGGATTTACCTGCCCGCGCGGCAAGGATTACGCGATCGCGGAATGCACGCACCCCGTCCGGACGCTGACGACGACCGTTTTCTGCGAAAACGGCGGCGTCCTCGCCGTCAAGACGAACAAAGCGATCCCGAAGGAGCTTCTTTTCAAGGCGATGGAAGAGGCGAACAAGGCGGTCGCGAAAGCGCCCGTCCGGATCGGCGACGTGATCGTTAAAAACGTTGCCGGCACCGACGCCGACCTCGTCGCGACGGAAAATAAGTGATCCCTTTACAAAGCAAACGCCCCGCGGAGGACAGAATCCTCCGCGGAGCGTTTTTTACGTTTCTTCGACAAACTGCACGAGGATCAGATCGCTGCCGATCCTCTTGATCGCGCTCCACGGGATCCGGATCTCCTTTTCGCGCTTGATGCCGAGATATTTCAGCTTTCCCGGCACGATCAGCGCTTTGATCGTGCCCGTTGCGGCGTCGAATTCAGCGTCCGACACGAGCCCGAGGCGCGCGCCGGTCGACGTGCAGATCACTTCCTTGTCCCTGAGGGAGGAAAACGTGCATTTCCCGATTTCGGATTCACTCACCAAAGACACCGCTTTCCTTTTACAGAATGATGCAGATCAGTCCGCCGGAGCCCTCGTTCACGATCCTTGAGAGCGTTTCCGCCATCTTTTCGCGCGCGTCCGGCGGCATATTGCCGAGTTTTTCGTTGAGACCGTCGCTGACCATATCGTACAGGCTCTTGCCGAGCAGGTTCGTCGACCAGATGCCGTCGGGGCTCTGCCCCGCTTCCGTACGCAGATAATTGACGAGATCCTCGCTCTGCTGCTCCGTGCCGACGACGGGGCTCAGTTCCGTTTCGATCGTCGCTCTGATCATGTGGATCGACGGCGCCGTCGCCTTGATGCGCACGCCGTACCCGCCCGCGTGGCGCACGATGCACGGCTCTTCGAGGTGAAGATCGCTCATTTCGGGGATCACGATGCCGTAGCCCTTTTCGTTTGCGTCATCAAGCGCACTTGCGACGCGATCGTATTTTTTCTTCGTTTCGGAGAGATCCCGGAAGCATTCGAAAAGTTCCTTTTCACTTCCGATCGCGATGCCCGAAAGCTCCGAAAGAACGCCGAAATAGAGTCCTTCCTTCAAAAACAGCTCGAGGATCGCGTCGCCCGTTCCCATTTTGATCTCTTCGAGCGCGATTTTTTCGATATAAGGGTCGTTTTCGACGGAAAACGCTCCTTCGATCTGCCCGACCTTCGTGATCCCCTCGCCCGCTTTCAAAAGGGTGTTTCTTACACCTTCGAGGATCGGATGCCCGCGATCGAGCGCCGTCAGCCACGAAGGCAGTTTCACGGCGACCGAGTTCACGGGAAATTCTTTCAGAATGAGCCCCATGATCGAGCGCACGTCCTGTTCGTCGAGTTCGAGGCAGTTGACGAGCGCGACAGGAGACGCGTATTTTTCTTCGAGCGAAAGAGCGAGTTTGCGCGCGCTCTCCGAGCGCACGTCCGCGGAGTTCAGAACGATCGCGAACGGGATCCCTTTCTCTTTGAGCGCCGAGACCGCCTTTTCCTCCGCCTCTTCGTAGTCCGCTCTGCCGATGCCGCAGACCGATCCGTCCGTCGTCACGAGGATCGAGACGGTGCTGTGATCCTTGATGACCTTGCAGGTACCGTATTCCGCCGCCTCGTCAAACGGGATCGCGTTCTCGTGCCACGGCGTTCTGACCATTCTTTTGCCGTCCTCGTTTTCGATCCCCTGCGCGGTTTTGACGACGAATCCGACGCAGTCGACGAGCCGCATACGCATTTTGCACTTGTCGATCGTCACTTCGACCGCTTTTTCGGGCACGAATTTCGGCTCCGCCGTCATCACGCTCTTGCCGGAGCCGCTCTGCGGCAGCGCGTCCTGCGCGCGTTTTTTGTCGTTTTCGTCCGATAAATTCGGCAATACCGCCGTTTCCATGAATCTGCGGATGAAGGTGGACTTGCCCGTTCTGACGGGTCCGACCACGCCGACGTAAATATCTCCGCCTGTACGCTCGGAAATATCCTTGTAAATCGTTTCAGGCATAAAATTATCCTCCCGTATATTTTTCCTACTCCAAATATACGGGAGGACTTTCGCGTTTAGAACGGTTATTCAAAAGAAACGAGTCCGAGTTTGTAAAGCCAGACGAGAACGTAGGACGCAAAGCCGTGGTTGCAGCTCGCACTCTGCTTTTCGTTCTCCCAAAGCGTTCCCGTCTTATTCGCCATATAGCCAAAATAAGAGCGGATATTTTCAAGGAGTTTTTCGTATTCGCCAACTTTTTCAAGCATATCGAGGCGCAGATAGTTGCCGATAAAGGCGTTCGCCGGCGCGATCTCCGGGTATTTTCCCGTTTGTCTGCGCTCAAAGCCGAAATCGTCGAGCAGAATTTTCCAGAGTTTCGCGTCTTTTTCGGGCGTCGCGACGCCGAAATAGAAGGCGTAATACTGGCAGACCTCCGTGCATTCGCCCGAAAGGACGAGTTTTCCGTCGCGCCTTTGCGCGTTGTCGCAGAAAAATCCCGATTCCGTCAAAGCTTCTTTGCGGATCTCTTCGCGGATCTTTGCGGCTTTTTCGTGCAGATTCCGGTCGTCGTAAAGATCGCCGAGCGCGTCGAGAAACGCCGTATAAAGCATATTCGAGGGGTACGAAACGTCACGAACGAGCTGATTTGCGCGCGACCATTCGACGAAGATCCACGAATCAAGACTTTCGAGGAGTCCGTTTTCGTTCTCAAAGCCGGTAAAATAGTCGATGAGCGCGTACATTTTGTCTTTCGCGCGGTCGATAAACGCGCGGTCGCCGGTGCGAGAGAGGTAATCTTTCAGTTCAAGTCCGTAGAACATCGCCCAGTTCGGGATGAATTCGACCTTTTTATGGTCGGACGGGTAGCACATCGGCAGCATTCCCTTCGGGATATGCGGAAGCGTTTCGGGCAGGATGAAGTTCTCGAGGAAATCGCGTTCGACGAGCGATTTTCCCGTCAGCAGATATTCGACCTTCGACGTGAAGAAACTGTCGCAGAGCCAGCCCGCGCGTTCGCGCGTCGGACAGTCCATATAGATATCCGCCGTGTTCGTCGAGAACGTCCGGATCGCCGCGTCAAAGATGGCTTTGACCGTCGGATCATCGCTTCGGCACTTGGCGCGGATCAGATCCTGCGGGTAGCCGACGCGGATGAAACGCAGATTTTGGATCCGTGCGGAGCCCGAGAGGCACGACACGCGAAGAGCGCGAAAGCCGTACGGCTCCGCCGTGCAGAAGCGAAGCGTTCCCCTGCCGATTTTGACGGGCAAGACGTTGCAGCAGCCCATACGGAAAGGATTGGGCGCACCGTTTTCCGAAAACACCTCGTCGAAATCGAAAAGAAGCTGCGTATCTTCGTCGGATCCGACGTCGAACGCGAAAAGTCCGCAGTCGTCGGCTCCCATATCGAGAACGGCGTACTCTCCCGCTTTCAGCGAAAAATCGGACGGATTTTCCGCTGAAATCTTCGTTTCGGCGGCAAAATCGAGGCGGCCGTACAGCGCGTACGGGTTCACGTCCCACTTGTCGATTGCAAAACCGTCGCTGCCGGGATCGTCGTAATCTCCGCTTTCGCAGACGTATCGCTGCGTTCTTGCGCGATCTTCGCCGTACGATCCTTTTTCCGATTCGGCGAACGTACCCATTCCGACGATCGCTTCCGGAAAAATCTCCGGGTAGGTGCCGTAGGGGGCTCTTCGTTCAAGAAGCGTGCCGATCCCGATCTCTTCGGTCAGAACGGGCGCGCTTGCGTCAGATTTCGTAAAATCCCAGCACTCGCAGAACGGGCGCTGATAGGAATATCGCGGAACGCTTTGGATCCGCTCCGGCATCGGGTACGCCTTGATATTGCCGCCGTGCGGCGACGTATAGGCGATCACGTCACCGTTTTCCTCCGTCAGCTCGGCGACGAGAAACGACGGATGGCGCACGTAGGCAAAGTTTGCGCAGTAATAGCCGCTGACGCGGATCTCAAGAGCGTTTCGTTCCTCGGTCAGAAAAGCGTTGAGCAAAAGCTCATCGACGCGGTGATAACCGTGCGCGCACCGCGCGGGACCGTGCGACGCGACTTTGCCGTTGATCAGAAGAAGGTACGACGCGGACGCAGTGAGACGAAGCCGGACGTCGCCGTCCGGCTTCGGAACGCATGCCGAAAAGCGGAGCGCCGTATTCATTTCGGTCGATCTGCCCTTTTCCCATACGGGAACGGCTTTTTGAAAATAATTATTCGTTTTCATCGTTTTTCTCTTCTTTTTTGCGATCGGAACGGGTGGGCGCGGGCTCGCAGCAGAGCGTTTCGCCCTCGAGATGATCAATTTTCAGAACGTCTCCGACGTTCGCGATCCCCGCGTTGATCATCACGGCGCTGTAAATCTTGCCGTTCACACGGACCTTTCCGGTGCCGGACGCGTCGATCTTCTCGGTGACGACCGCCGCCGTGCCGACGATGCTTCCCGCCGCTTTTTCACTCTGTTTTTTGAAGTATTTCTTGAGAAGCGTTCTCGAAAGAAGGAGCAGAAGCAGCGTGAGCGCCGCAAATACGCCGATCTGCCACCGGATACTGACCTTGAAGAGGGACAAAACGAGCGATACGATCCCCGCCGGCATCAGCCACACGGCGACCATTTTGAGGGTCAGCATTTCAACGACGGCCGCGAGCAGCACGACGCCGATCCATACGAAAGTCATCATATATTTTCCTCCGGTCTTTTGGGGCGTCTTCGTGCCCGTTCTGTATTCGTAAACGCCTTCGATCGTACAGTTTTTGCCGTCCTTTACGATCTCGTAGATCTGCGCACGCGATTCGTCCGAGCGGATATCGCGGCGGAAGGTGCCGTTGTTTTTGCGGATGCAGTAGGAAAAATCCGTTCTGTAAAGCACTTTTCCCGTGTCCTTACCCGTCATTTCCTTTTCGGATAGGATCTTGACGTGGATGTTATAGACCTTCTGCGGCGTCATTTCGTTCGGCAGCGGGTTTTCTTTCAGATAAGCGTCCGCATAGCATTCAGAGAGCGCATTCAGGTCGCCCGACTTCAAGGCGTCGAAATAGGAAACGAGGAATTCTGCCAAAATTCCTTCCGCTTCCCCGTCGCCGCGGATCTGCGTCTCTTCGGAGCCGTCTCCGAGCCAGACGAGGCGGTCGAGTTCCTGATATTTTTTGTCGTCGCCGATCTCTTCTTCGTAATCGGGCGTGACGAAATGGTTCGGCGCGAAGGTCGTGACCGCCGTTTTTTCGGGCGCTTGTTGGTCCGCGATCTTTTTGCCGAGTTTATCGAAATCTATGAGATTGAGCAGCGCAAGGATCAGAACGAGAACTGCGACGACGATCAGAAAAAGCATCGCTTTTTTCTTCGGACTTACAGAATTCTTCTCATCGGCGGGAGTTTTTCCGCGTTTGTTTTTCATATCGTTTTTCCTTTCGGTTTCTTGGGTCTATTTTACCACAAGGCGGGATTTTTTGCAAGTCATTTGCGAAAAAATCCCTTTATTCCCTTTTTTTTCTCCGTTTTTGCGCGTTTTGACCGCCATTTTTCGCGATCTGAAAAAAAACCTTGACAAATCGGAGAAAAATGCTATAATGTAGATTAGTATATTGTTGCACGGAGGGACTACTATGCCCGTCAAATTTGACAGAGAGTTTTACAGCCTCAGAGATCTCATCGAGACCTCGGCAAAGCTCTTCAACGATAAACCGATGTACGTCTACAAACGCAAGAAGCAGGAACTCGTTTTCACGTACCGCGACGCACTTGAGACCATGAACGCCATCGGTACCGCTTTCTGCAAGCTGGGTCTTGCCGGAAAGACGATCGCTATCATCGGCGACACCGACCCCTACTACGTCATGACTTACTACGCGGCAGTCTGCTCGAACGGCATCGCCGTTCCGCTTGACAAGGAACTGCCCGAGGAAGAGATCATCAATTTCGTCAACAGAAGCGGCGCGGAAGCCGTGGTCTACACCTCCCGCTTCAACGGCGTCCTCGCTCCCGAGGCGGATCAGATGCCGAAGGTCAACTACTATATCCCGATCGAAAGCGAAACCGAAACGACGCAGTCGAAGAAAGTTCTTTCGATGGATACGGTCCTTGATTTCGGCAAAGCGGCGCTCGCCTCCGGCGACACCTCCTTCACGTCGATCGAAACGAATCTCGAAGCGCCCTGCGCGATCATCTTCACGTCCGGCACCACCGGCACGAGCAAGGGCGTCACGCTCTGCGAGCGCAACCTCGTTTCGGCGGGCAACGCATCCTCGAAGACGATGAGCACCGTCAACAGCACGACGAACCTTCTCTGCGTTCTGCCGATCAACCATACTTACGAGATGACGACCGGTCACATCGCGTCCTTCCACAAGGGTACGACGACTTATATCAACGACAGTCTCAAATATATCTCCCGCAATCTGCAGAAGGCGAAGCCTTCGGCACTCGTTCTCGTCCCGCTCTTCGTCGAGACCCTGCACAAGAAGATCTTCGCGGGCATCGAAGCCAAGGGCATGACCGAAAAGGTCAGAAAAGCGATGAAGATGAGCAACGCGATGCGCAAGGTCGGCATTGATCTGCGCAAGAAGCTCTTCGGTCAGATCCTCGAAATGCTCGGCGGCAATCTGACGACGATCATCTGCGGCGGCGCCGCGCTCGATCCCGAACTGATCGCTGATTTTGACGCGCTCGGCATCGAGATCCTCGAGGGCTACGGCATCACGGAATGCTCGCCGCTCGTCGCGGTCAACACCCACGCGCACAAGAAGATCGGCTCCGTCGGCCGCGCCGTTCCCTGCTGCAAATTCAAAACGGACGCCGAAGACGGCGTTTCCGAGGGCGAAGTGCTCGTCAAGGGCGACAACGTCATGCTCGGCTATTACAACGATCCCGAAGCGAGCGCCGAGGCGTTCGACGAGGACGGTTGGTTCCGCACCGGCGACATCGGCCACGTCGACAAGAACAGCTTCCTCTATCTGACGGGACGCAAGAAGAACATCATCATCCTTTCGAACGGCAAGAACATTTATCCCGAAGAGATCGAATATTATCTCTACAAGATCGGAACGATCAGCGAATGCGTCGTTCTCGGCAAGCCGAACGCCTCCGGTGAGGTCGTCATCACGGCGATCGTCTACCCCGATTTCGAGGCCTACGGCGACAAGCCCGCAGCCGAGATCCTCGACGATCTCAAGGCGCGCGTCAACGAGATCAACAAGCAGCTGCCGATCTACAAGCAGGTGCGCGAGGTCGAGTTGCGCGATACCGAGTTTGAAAAGACCACCACGCGTAAAATCAAGCGCTACAAAGTCCGCTAATGCGGTTTGTATAGATTATTTTGACTGTAACAAGAGAGGTACGTATCATGTACGAAGAAATCAAAAATATGCTCGTTGAAAATCTGCACGTGGATCCCGCGATCGTGACCCCCGAAGCCGAATTTGACAACGACCTCGGCATCAATTCCCTTGAGATCGCGGATCTGATCCTTGCCTGCGAGGATACCTACGGCATCGAAGTCGAGAACGAGGACATCCAGAAGTTCATCACCGTCAAGGACCTCGTCGATTATCTGGAAGAAAAGACCGCTTAAACTATGGAAACTCCCCTTCTGATCGCGCTCATCAGCGTGGGCGCGGTCGTTATTTTCCTCGGGATCCTTCTTCTTATCGGCATTCTGCGCAACGAGAGCGTCGCGAAGATCTATCAGATGCCCGACCGCGGACCCGCGTTCGCGCTCGAGATCATCAAAAAGATCGGCTGCTGCACGCCGATGAAAGACGTCTGCCTCCAGAAGCCGCAGCAGGAAGAAACGGACGTGTCCCCGTACGCGGATCTCCTTCTCGTCAGCCGCGGCGGCATTCTCCTGCTCGCCGTCGAAGACAAACCCGGTACTTACCGCGCACCCGTCGGGCAGGGGCACGTCTGCCGCCTTCCGGACGGTTCGGAGCGCGGATTCATCGATCCCGCGAGCGCTTACGCGCAGAAATTGAAGGTCCTCGACGGGATTTTGCGCAGCAACGGCATCATGAACGCCCGCTGCGAGCACGGCGTTTTGCTGACGCACGAGGATGCGACTCTTGAAAACGGCGACGACAACGTCTACGATTTCAACTCGCTCAAGACTTATCTGCACGATTTTTCGCAGAAAAAACGGATCTCGGAAAAGGACTGCCGCGCGCTCTGCCAGCAGCTCACGCACCTGAGTTCCCTTTACGAACGCTCGCTGTCCATTCAATAAACGCACAATAAGCGCAATAAAAACGCCGTGAACTTTTCGGTTCACGGCGTTTTTGTTTATTCAATGATTATTCTTCGTCCTTGCGGCGATTGCTGCGGTTGAAGAAGGGTTTACGGCCGCCGTTGTCGCGCTTCTGGTTATTGTTGTTATTTCCGGAAGCGGGCTTCTCCGTCTCGGCTCTCTGGATGCGAACGGGACGCTCGGGCATTCCTTCGGGCTTCGGCATAGCTGCCTTTCTCGACATATTCAGTCTGCCCTTTTCGTCGACACCGAGGAACTTGACGGTGATCTCGTCGCCGACGTTGACGACGTCTTCGACCTTTTCAACGAATTCGTAGGACAGATCCTTGATGTGGCACATACCTTCCTTGCCGGGAGCGATCTCGACAAACGCGCCGATCGGGATGATACGGGTGACTTTGCCGATGTAGATCGCGCCGGCTTCAGGCTCGAAGCAGATCGCTTCGATCGCTGCCTTCGCGGCGTTCGCGCACTCGGTGTTCGCAGCCGCGATGTAGATCGTGCCGGAATCGTCGTCCGCGATGTCGATCGTAGCGCCGGTCTCGGCGGTCAGTCTGCGGATCGTTTCGCCGCCCTTACCGATCACGGCACCGATCTTATCGGGATTGATGTGGATCGTCATGAGCTTCGGAGCAGTGGGAGCGAGTTCTGCGCGGGGTGCGGGGATTGCCTTGAGGATATACTCGTCGATGATCAGATCGCGGCCCGCGTGCGTTCTGTCGAGCGCGGAGCGGATGATCTCGGGGGTCAGACCGTCGATCTTGAGGTCCATCTGAATGGAGGTGATACCCTTGTGGGTACCGGCGACCTTGAAGTCCATATCGCCGTAGAAGTCCTCGACGCCCTGGATATCGATCATCGTATCCCAGGAGCCGTCCTCGGCGGTGATCAGACCGCACGAGATACCTGCGACGGGTGCCTTGATCGGAACGCCCGCAGCCATCAGCGCGAGGGTCGAGCCGCAGACGGATGCCTGCGACGTGGAGCCGTTCGAGGAAATGACCTCGGATACGCAGCGGATCGCGTAGGGGAATTCTTCAACGGAAGGAAGCACGGGCAGCAGAGATCTCTCCGCGAGTGCGCCGTGACCGATCTCGCGGCGTCCCGGAGATCTCGTGGACTTTGCTTCGCCGGTCGAGAAGCCGGGCATATTGTAGTGGTGCATATAGCGCTTGCTGGTCTCTTCGTCGATCGTGTCGAGTTCCTGCGCGTCGGACAGCGTGCCGAGCGTGCAGACCGTCAGGACCTGCGTCTGACCTCTCGTGAACATACCGGAGCCGTGGACTCTCGGGAGCAGGTCGACCTCTGCGTCGAGGGGTCTGATCTGATCCATCGTACGGCCGTCAACGCGCTTCTTATCGTTGAGAAGCCATCTGCGGACGATCTTCTTCTGGATCTTGTAGACGAGTTCGCCCATCATGAGGTCGAGGCCTTCGTACTTTTCGGAGAACTTTTCGAGGATCGCGTCCTGAATGGGCTGCATTCTCGCGTCTCTCACGTTCTTGTCGTCGGTATCCATCGCGAACATGACGTCCTTTTCGCAGAACGCGAAGATCTCGTCGAACATATCGTGATCGAGTTCGCCGGACGGATAATCGAACTTGGGCTTGCCGACTTCGGCAACGATCGTATCAATGAAGCTGCAGAGCTTCTTGATCTCTTCGTGCGCCATCATGATGGCTTTGAACATCGTGTCGTCGTCGACTTCGTTAGCGCCTGCTTCGATCATAACGACCTTCTCGTGGCTGCCGGCGACGGTCAGCTGCAGATCGGAATGTGCGCGCTGTTCCTGCGTCGGGTTGACGACGAGTTCGCCGTCAACGAGGCCCATGAAGACGCCCGCGATCGGTCCGTTCCACGGAATATCGGAGATGGAGAGGGCGATGGATGCGCCGATCATCGCGGTGATCTCGGGGCTGCAGTCGTAATCAACTGCGAGGACTTCGAGGTTCAGAGCGACGTCGTTTCTCAGATCCTTCGGGAAGAGAGGACGCACGGGACGGTCGATGACGCGGCTCGTGAGGATCGCCTTCTCGGAAGGCTTGCCCTCGCGGCGCATATAACCGCCGGGGATTCTGCCGACTGCGTACATCTTCTCGTCGAAGTCGACGGACAGGGGCAGGAAATCGATGCCGTCACGGGGCTTCGGGGATGCCGTTGCCGTCGTCAAAAGGGTCGTTTCGCCGTAGCTGATGAGGCAGGAGCCGTTTGCAAGTCCTGCCATTTTGCCGGTTTCCACCTTGAGCTTTCTTCCGGCGAGCTCGTACTCGAATACGCGGTGGTTCTTGAATTCGAGCTGGGTTGCTGTTGCAATTGCCATTTTTCAATTCCTCCTGTTTTCTATTATCTGCGCCGGAGAAATGAATAGTGAATAGTGAAAACCTGCCGGCGGGCGGTAAGCTTTCATTATTCATATTCAATCAGCGGCGCTTGTGGACGTTTGGTTTTTGAAGACAAAAAGCGAGGGCGTGAGCCGCACAACGTTCAATTCGCCCAAATAAGCGAGTGCAAAGCGTGCAGGCCCGCGCCCCTTTGCCGGACTTATTTTCTGAGTCCGAGCTTTTCGACGATCGCACGGTAACGAGCGATGTCCGTTTTCTGCAGGTAGTTCAAGAGATTGCGGCGTTTACCGACCATCTTCTGCATACCGCGACGGCTATGGAAGTCCTTCGGGTTTGCCTTCAGATGTTCCGTCAGGTCAGCGATTCTCTTGGAGAGAATGGCGATCTGAACTTCGGGGGAACCGGTGTCGCCTTCGTGCATCGCGTTGGATACGATGATCTCCTGCTTGGTTTCCTTAGAAAGCATGTTTTTCACCTCATACATAATATTTCGTCGAACCGGGTTTGCGGCAGGTGAACGTCCGTTATCGGAACTTAACCCGCAAACGCAGTCCGCGATCAAGTTGTATTATAACATAGAAACTTATAATTGCAAACATTTTTGCATTATTTAACAAAATGTTTACATTTTCGTCCGCACAAAATGCTATAATAGAGCATCACGAAGCCAAAGGATCAAAGCAATATGTCAAATATGTCATTTGAAGAGAAATACGCAAAAATACTGACCGACGTCGGTCTTGCTTCATACGCCGGGGCGGATCTTGCCGCCCGCTTTCACCTCTTGTCCGACGACCTCGTCGCCTTCAACGAAAAGGTCAATCTGACCGCGATCACGGACGATGAGGGGATCATTCTCCGGCATTTCGCCGACTGTCTGACGATCGCGGATCTTCTGCCCGAAAACGCCCGGGTCTGCGACGTCGGCTGCGGCGGCGGATTCCCGACGCTGCCCGTTTCGATCGCGCGTCCCGATCTTCATTTCACGTCGCTCGATTCGACCGCGAAAAAGCTCGTTTTCGTTGAAGAATGCGCTGAAAAATACGCGCTTTCTTTAAGAACGCTCGCCGGCCGCGCCGAGGAATTCTTCAGAACGCCCGCTTACCGCGAGCATTTCGACGCCGTCGTTTCGCGCGCCGTCGCTTCCCTTCCGATCCTTTCGGAGCTTTGTCTGCCCGCCGTCAAGGTCGGCGGCGTGTTCCTCGCGATGAAGGGCGCGGGCGCCGACGAAGAACTCGCCGCCGCAGGGAACGCGATCAGAATGCTCGGCGGCGAAGTGATCGACAAAAAGTATTTCTCGCTCGGCGACGCCGGCGAGCGATGCGTGATCGTCGTAAAAAAAGCAGCGAAAACGCCCGAAAAATATCCGCGCGCGTTCGGCGCGATCAAAAAGAAGCCGCTGTGAGCCGGTTTCGGGAGGAATAATGATTACCGATCCCAAACAAACGCGTCAGTCGCCCGCCGTTCCGACTGAAGTGATGACGAACATCTACGAAAAAATCAAAACGCCTTACAAACTCGGCGCGGTTATGAAATTCGAAGACGCTTTTTGCGATTCCGCCGTCGTTTTTCGGTATGAAGACCGTTTTCTGATGTCTTTCGTCAAGATCGACCGTGCCGGTTCGACCGGATATACGACCCATCTTGCCGAAAGCGACGATCTGATCCACTGGAAAGTCCTCGGGCAGATCCTCAAGGGCGACAACGGATGGGACAGTCGTCAGACGGGCGGCTACGCCAATTTCACGAATCCGGATTTTTACGGGGACAACCGCATAATGCCGATCAACGGCACTTACCGTTTTGCCTACGTCGGCGGCTCTCTTACGGGCTATGAAACGGATCCGCTTATGATGGGCTACGCGGTCTCTCCGGATCTGCTGAAATTGGATTCATACGAAAAATTTCCGGAGCCGATCCTGCGCCCCGACGATCCGGACGCTCGATCCGAGGAGACCAAAACGCTTTACAAAGCGGATATGTTTCGGGATCCGAACGAAGTCCTCGGTTTTCCGTACGTCTGCGCCTACAACGCGAAAAACGATACGAATCGCGAAAGCATTTTCCTTGCCGTTTCAAACGACGGCGAAAAATGGGAGCGGTACGGCGAACGGCCGATCATTTCGGTTTTCGATTGTGACGATTCCGTCAAGATCAACGGGGATCCGCAGATCGTTATGATCGACGGCTATTACGTCATGTTCTACTTCTGCTACGGCTCGTCATTCGGTGCATACGACACCTTTGCCGTTTCAAAAGACCTTCTGCACTGGACGAAATGGCAGGGCGAGCCGCTGGTAAAAAGCGAATACGAATGGGAAAACGTATTTGCCCACAAGCCGTGGGTGATCTGTCATAACGGAGTGGTTTATCACTATTACTGCGCGGTCAACAGGA
The DNA here is from genome assembly GCA_045616925.1 of Eubacteriales bacterium. GTDB lineage: Bacteria > Bacillota > Clostridia > Oscillospirales > CAG-272 > JAZLHQ01. The sequence continues at coordinate 15,559 of JAZLHQ010000261.1, forward strand.
AGAAAGAACGCTTTATCGCTCTTGCCGTCAGTAAAAATATGGACGGAACGTATTGATTTTTCCGGCGGATTCTGCTATAATAGGACAAATTAATTTTGAAAAGGTACGAATATGATCACTCTCACTGACAGCGGCGTTTTTTATCGTAACGGCGCGTTCGCGAAAGCGGACGGCATTCCGGCCGATGACGCGCGCAAAAAAACGATGGCTTATAAGATCCTCACGTCTCACAGCAAGGACGCGGGCGACGGAGCTCTCCACATCACGTTCGACGCGATGGCGTCCCACGACATCACCTACGTCGGCATCATCCAGACGGCGCGCGCTTCGGGACTCAAAGAATTCCCGATCCCGTACGTTCTGACGAACTGCCACAACTCCCTCTGCGCCGTCGGCGGCACGATCAACGAGGACGACCACTTATTCGGTCTTTCCGCCGCGAAAAAGTACGGCGGCATCTACGTCCCCGCGCATCAGGCGGTCATCCACGCCTTCATGCGTGAGAATTTCGCCGGCTGCGGCAAGATGATCCTCGGCTCCGACTCGCACACGCGCTACGGCGCCATCGGCACGATGGCGATCGGCGAGGGCGGCCCCGAGCTTGTGAAGCAGATTCTTTCGCTCACCTACGACGTAAAGCGTCCCGACGTTATCGCCGTCCGTCTCACGGGCAAGCCGAAGCCGGGTGTCGGCCCGCAGGACGTTGCGCTCGCGCTCATCGGCGCGGTGTTCAAGTCGGGCTTCGTGAAGAACAAGGTGCTTGAATTTGTCGGCGACGGCATAGCAAATCTCCCCATCGAATACAGAAACGGCATCGACGTGATGACGACCGAGACGACCTGCCTGTCGTCGATCTGGATCACCGACGGTGAAACGAAGGAATACTTCGTCAGGCACGGCAGACCCGGCGATTTCCGCGAGCTTCGTCCCGCGCATATCGCGTACTACGACGGCGCGGTCGACATCGACCTTTCGACCGTCGAGCCGATGATCGCGCTTCCCTTCCA
>JAZLHQ010000262.1:0-2267 GCA_045616925.1 Eubacteriales bacterium
AACGCGATCATGGTGCTGGAGGCCGGCACGATCATCGAGCGCGGCGACCACGATCAGCTCCTCGATCTGAAGGGCAGATACTACGAGCTTTACACGGGCAAGAGAGAGCTGTCGTAAAGCCCTTAAAGCAAAAAAGACACCTTCCGGTGTCTTTTTTGTTGTTTTACGCGTATTTTTGCGAAATAATCATTTCCTCTTTTCGGGCAGGATCAGCTGCCGGATCTGCGGGATATTCAGAAGGAGCGCCGTCGCGAGCATCGTGATCACGATCTCGCCGAGCATATAGGCGCCGTTATAAAGGAGCGAATAGAGGACGGGTCTGCCCTCGAAAGTTCTGCCGAACGCGGCGAATTTGTCAAGATTCGCCCACAGAATGACGCCTGCGGTGAAATGCGAAAGAAACCGGAGGATGCAGGCAAGGAGCGTCCCGAGATAAGCGCCCTTTTTGCCGAAGCGGCGGAAAACGCCCGCGAGCCCGAGCGACGTAAAGGCAACGATAAAATCAAACGCGAGAGATCCGATCAGCATCACGGGCGAGAGTCCCCAGTTGAAGACGCCGCCCTGCAGAATCTGCAGAAGCGAATAGCAGAAAGCGGTTCCGAGTCCCCACCCGAGCCCCAGACGGATCGAGACGATGCAGAGCGGCACCATCGAAAAGAGCGTGACCGCGCCGCCGAGCGGAAGCTGGAAGATCTTCACGAAGCTCAGAACGAACGCGAGCGCGAGCATCATCGCGCAGTAAACGAGATTTTTAGTCCTTGTTTTCATCATTTTTCTCCGAAAAAAAGTATTTTGAATAGTATGCGCAGCATATCCGGAGAACGGAAAAGAAAAAATCTGCCATCGGGATCCGATCGGGCAGACTTCAGTTTCGTTTCATCTTCCTACGTCGGTATTATCCGCATCAGGTTTAAGGGTTCGGAAAAAATCCCGTCTCAGCCGAAGGCACCCCTGCTGAACATTCAATTACGTGCTCATTATAGCGCGAAGTTTTCAGATTGTCAATAGATAATTCAGACTATTTTCAAGTATTTTTGAAAGAACGCCTTGACAAATCTCACAAATTAAGATATAATAAGGTGATTATTCTGGATAGGAGACAAACCATGAAAAAAATCCTTTTAACGATCATGATCGTCGTCCTTGCTGCGGTCGTTCTCGTATCGTGTAATAACGATAAGAAGCACGACCACGGCTTTGATACGACCGAAAACATCGACACACTTCCTCCGGATACGGAAACGGGCGACGTGACCACCGAGCCGACCCCCGTCTACGTACCCGATATATACGGTCTCGGAAAACTGACCGACACCGGCTCCGACGCCGATTTCGATTACGAGATCTATGAAAACGGCGCCGTTATCGTCGCTTACAAGGGCGACAAGACGGACGTCACGCTTCCGACGACGTTTGCTCTGACCGGCACGAAAGTTTTCGCTGTCGGTAAGGACGCGTTCTCCGGCAAAGCGGTCAAGAGCGTAACGGTCCCCGAGGGCTTCACCGTCATCGGCGACTACGCGTTCATGTCCTGCGCGGATCTCGAAAGCGTCAAGCTTCCCGCAACGCTTGAGAAGATCGGCGAAGGCGCGTTCAAATTCGATGAGAAACTCGCGGCAGTCGAACTGCCCGCAGGTCTTAAAGAGATCGGCGGACGTGCGTTCTACGACTGCACGGCTCTCAAGAGCGTCAAGATCCCCGAAGGCGTCACGGCTCTCAACGATTCCGTGTTCTTCACCTGCACGTCCCTTGAAAGCGCTGAACTGCCCGCAGCACTTGCGCTGATCGGCGACAATGCGTTCTACAACTGCCCCGCTCTCAAGACGATCAACGTTCCGGCGACCGTCACCGAGATCGGCAAGTTCGCGTTCTATAACTGCACGGGTCTTTCTGCGGCGGATCTTCCCGCCGGCGTCGAAAAGATCGGTCAGGGCGCTTATATGGGCTGCACGGGCATCTCCTCCGTCGTGTTCCCCGCTTCCATCACGAGCATCGGAAACGGCGCGTTCAGCGGATGCACCGCCCTCGAGTCCGTCTCCTTCACCGAGCCTGCAAAGGACGCTGAAGGCAAATACGAAACGACCTTCACGATCGGCTCCGCGGCGTTTGCGGAATGCACCGCCCTCAAAGCGATCGCTCTTCCCGCCAATATGACCGGCGCGGTCTCCGGCGGTATGTTCAACGGATGCACCTCCCTGTCCGATATCAAAATCAATTATGCTCCCAGTGACATCGGCGACTACGCGTTCAGCGGAACCGCGATCAAG
>JAZLHQ010000263.1:0-5022 GCA_045616925.1 Eubacteriales bacterium
GTAGATCTGGCAGTAGCCGCCGTAAGTGGACTTATTGCATTCGTACGTCACGAAACCCGTGCTGTTGACCGAGATGACGAAGAGCGAGTGGCCCGATCCCGTTCTCAGATGACCGCCTGCGCCTGCTTCCGTCAGATAACTCTTCAGTTTGGACGCCGTCCACGCGCCCGCCGACAGCTGCTTGCCGAAAACGTTCAGAAATCCGGATTCCTTATTGTCGGAGTAGTCGATCTTCTGATAGACCATATACTGGCAGAAGCGCGCAAAGCCCATGCACTGCGAGGCGGCGAGGTCGATCTGGTAATTTCTTTCGCTCGGCCAGTAGCGCATACAGTTGCAGCCCTTCGATGATCTCGCCTCGACGCATATACCGCGGTTATGGCAGTCGCAGGATTCGCCGTTCTTCGTGAAGAACGAGCCGACGGGATAATTCGAGAGCGGGAACGCGACGCCGTTGATAACGTACGAGGAATCGTCGGCGTTGAAAATCATTTCGTCGAGCGTCGGCTCGGTCGAGTCGAAAAGCTCGGCTTCGCCGCTCGCAAAATTCCATTTATAGGTAATATATTCGTCGTTCTCGGATTCGAGGAGTCCGACGTCGTAGACGTTTTCGTCGAGATATTTCGGGTTTTCGTAGTAGAGGATCAGCGAGCCATCCGCTTCGAGTCCGATCTTATCGGGATTTTCCCCGATTTTCTGCGTTTTTTTGCCGTTTCTGACGAAGATCGCTTCGGGCGTCAGATAAACGATCTTCCCGCCGTCGAGGCAGAAATTGCGGATCACGCCGCTTGCTTTGATGACCGTTCCGATCATTCCCGTAAAGAGGTCGTAGGTTCTGATCTCGTCGTCCGCCGCGTAATAGAGCGTGTTTCCGGTGACGATCATCGACGACGCGCCGAGATTTGCGAGCAGCGAATACGTATCGCCGTCCGTAAACCACAGTCTGCCCGTGTTGTCGAGCTCGAGCGTACCGTCCGTATTGTCTGCGGCTCTTGCCGACGTTTTCGGCGCGTCCGAATACGCGGGCGCGTTCCCGCCGGCGGGCAGCGCGAAAACGCCCATGGCAAACACGGGCATAAGGATGCACAGCATGAGCAGGACTGCGATCGCCGATACGGTTTTCTTCATAGACGTCTCCATTTTGCGGATATACTTACAGTTATAAGTATTATAGCACAATCGGATGCGATTTGCAAGGATTTTTTGTGAGAATATGCCGAAAACTTGGCTTGACAAAACATTTTCGGCGTGCTATAATACGTTGTGCGCCGGTGTGGCGGAACAGGCAGACGCCTCGGACTTAAAATCCGATGGGAGTAAAATCCCGTACCGGTTCGAGCCCGGTCACCGGCACCAGAAAAAAGCACTTGCGAGAGCAAGTGCTTTTTTCAACGATGTGTTCCGCTATGCGGAACGATCGGGCGTGATGCGTCCTTCGGACGTGATGTGCGCTTTGCGCGTGAACGGCGGAACACATCACATCATTTTGCGGCGGAGCCGCAAAACATCACTATGGCGATCACTTGCCACTTGGCAAGTGTGCCATAACATCACTTGCCCGCAAGGGCAAACATCACTTCTGCTTTTGATCGCCGTCAGCAGTCGGAAGTCGAGGGCTTTTCGGCGCAAAAACGGTTGAAAAGATCACGAAATTGTGATATAATGATCCCGATAAACTGAACGAGCCGGATTATGAAAGGACTTTGTATGATCGACACGGATTACAAAATCACCGCGCTCGGGATCCTGCTTGACGAAAGCTGCCTTTCCGAGCGGTATTACCCATTGATCGCGCCGAAGGACGCCTTGATCGCGGGGCTTTCGACCCTCGGATGCCAAAGAAAGAGCGAAGCGGAGAAGCTTACCGACGCCGATTTTCTGAAAATCGGGCTCGCAGACACGGGTCTTGTCCGCCTTTTCCGCAGATTTCTGACGATTTACGATCCGAGTCCGCAGAAATTCCGCGAAATTCCGAAGGTCACGTCCGATCCGAACGAAGAAAAGGCGTTTTACGAGCTTTACGCCCTGCCGGGCGTGAAAGCGGTGCGCGCGTCTCTCTACTTTGCGTCGGGATACCGGTCGCTCAAGGATTTCGCGGAGGCAGACGTCGGTGAGATCCTCGGAAAAACGGCGGAAACGATCGCCGCAGAGGGACTTTCGTGCATCACTCCCCTGCCGAAGGAAGTCCGCACGCACATCGCCGTCGCCAAAGCGTTTTTGATGTAAATAATTGAAACGAGCCGTCGGCGCGCCTTCAGCGCCTGCGCTTGGCGCCGATCCCCCACGGAGAGCGGTTTGCCTCCCTCCGGGAGGGAGGCAAACCGAAACGTGCGGCAGAGCGACGGCGGGAGCAAGCCCCCGCCCTACGGGTTATCTCGGACATCGTTTGTCATTTGTTCGTTTTCCGCTGCGAAAAGAAAATACCGCGCCGCTGTGTTCGCACCGACGTCGTAGGGCGGGGCTTGCTCCCGCCGTTTTGGATGAAAAATCCTCCCGGACGGGAGGATTTTTTCATTTGATCGGGGTCGTATAGGTGTAGATCCGGTACGTCCAGAGGGAGTTCGCACCGAGATCGGAGACGGTATAGAAGACCGTCGCGGATTTTTCGTCCGGCAGATTGCCGTAAGGGTCGCGCAGGATGCCGCAGTTGTGATTGCGCGCAAATCCCGTCAGATCCTTCCCGACCGTCGAAACGGTCTGAAAAGCGGGATTCGTGACAGATGACGCCGCGAACGACAGGATCCTGAAATGCGAGCTGATATAGGTCGGCTCGCCCTCGGGATCGGGGTGACAGTCCGAGACGAAAACGAACCGGTCGCCCGCGCGGGCAAAGTCGGCGTTATTGAGGTAATCCGGCTCGTCTTTGAGGTTTTTAAGGGTCGAAGTGCCCATCTCCGCCTGCGTTTTGCGCTTGGGCGCGTTGAGATCCGAAAGATCCCAGACCTCTGCGATCACGCGCGTTCCGTATTTATCCCCGCGCGTATAGAAAATGCGGATCTGTCCTTTTTCGTCCTCGTTGAGAAGGCTCGGCTGCCCGACGCCCCATTGGAAGCCCTCGAAGCCGGGGTCGCGCGTGAACGCGATGAACGGCTGCTCTCCGACCTTCACGAACGGGCCCGCCGGCGATTTTGAAACGGCAAGTCCGATCTCGTTGTCCTGACTGTTATCGCTTTTGCAGCCGAGGTACGCCATCAGATAGGCGTATTTCTCGCCGTTATACGTAAACTCGCCCTTGACGACGGACGGGTCGCAGACGTGGCGGCTGTCCCATTTATCCGCAGACGGTGAGAGAACGATCGTTTCGTCCGACCACTGATAAGCGCCGTCCGCGCCGATCGCGGCGGAGCGGAAGCCGATATAGTCGGTGACGATATGGGAAACGGTGTTCGTGCAGTAGTAAATATAAGCGGTATTTCCGCTGCGCATGACGCTCGGGCAGTAGTTGTAAACGCCGTCCTTTTGGGGAGAAAACTGCAGAACGTACGACGCGGGCGCGGGGATCGTCGTGACTGCTTCGGTCGTGACCGTTTCGGTCGTGATCAATTCGGTCGTGACCAATTCGGTCGTGAGCGCTTCGGTCGTGACCGAAGCGGTGCTGCTCTGCGTGTTTCCGCTCTTTTCGCAGGAGAGGAGGGTGAATACGGCGATAATCAGCGTAATTAGAATAAAGGTGTGATTTTTCATAATTTCTCCTGTTTGGGGTTAAATCTCCGCGGGCGAATATTCTTATAAATCAATCGCCGGACGATTGTCCGAAAAAGTGATATGATACGACATAAAGAATTGCGGCGATACGATCAGATTGACTCCGCTTTTCAGCTTCGCTTTCAGATACCCTTTGAAAAGCATAACGTCTTTTTCTTCGCCGTCAATAAGCAGTTTTACGGGTCCTGCCCCGTTATAGACAATGACGTCTTGCCCGTCGATCCGGCTGTAATACACTCTTGCGCACAGAAAGTCTGCCAGAAGAAGCGAGCCGAAGACCGCGAAAATCATAGCGGAAACGAGGATCGGTATGGCATAATCCTTCGCATATTGCACTTTGTCGTAAGAAAACGGCGGAGTGCCGATCGTTGTGACAATCCTGCTTTTCTCTTTCAATACGCTCATAACGATCAGCGCGGTCAGCGACAAAACCGTGACCGCTCCTTCGATGATCCGACGGAGCGCGCGGTTTTTCTTTAGCTTGAGAAAGACATCCATTTTGTTCCCCCTCGAATTTGTCGGCGTCTTAGGCGGAGTGATTCCGTCTTTGCCGTGCAGTATGATACCGTTTTGGATTTTGCCGTTAATCGTTACGCGATTTCACGGTTTTGCAGGAAGCGATCAGCATAACGCGGATAGCGGTACATTGTTCGTTTAATGATTTATACGTCTCTTCGTCAATATAAGCCGTACGATACAAAAGTTCGAGCCAATATCCCGTCTCGCTTGCTTCTTTGAGAGCGATTTCAAGTTTTGACACAAAATCTTTAGTACCCTGTGCGTAGTTTGCCTCGTATATGTTGGCACCGATGGAGGTACCGCTTCTGCCGATTTGGTTTGAAATCACGGATTCGTGCTTCGCTTTCAGAACTTTGACAAGGTTGATGATTTGCACGGAAAATGACATGGACAAGTTACGCAGTTTGGATTCCGACATAGACAATCCCTCGCGCTTTCCCAGATTTCTTCGCAAAGACAATGCTTTGTAAAGTGATGTTTGCCCTGTCGGGCAAGTGATGTTGCTTGTTTCACTCGCAGTGATGTTTTTGCCTTCGGCAAAAGTGATGCGATGTGTTCCACCCACGCCCGCAGGCACATCACTCGCCGAAGGCGTACATCACGCACTTGCTTTGCAAGTGCTCATCACTGTTCCGCGCAGCGGAACACATCGTTCAAAAAACGCACGTTTGTCTGCGACAAACGTTCGTTTTTTGTTGGTGGAGACAGTTGGAATCGAACCAATGACCTCAACGATGTCAACGTTGCGCTCTAACCAGCTGAGCTATGCCTCCGTAACGGGTGGTATTATAGCACAGC
>JAZLHQ010000264.1:0-4385 GCA_045616925.1 Eubacteriales bacterium
AAGAAATCAATGGGTAACGTATATATTTTTGAGGTGGTTTCGTCTATATTTTGGTTTGGCCTACATTTTGGTACAAACCTCTTTTTTCAGACGCAAAGATTTCAAAAAGACATTTTATGTCATTTCTCCAAATGGATCGGAATAATCCGAAAAACAGAGTGAAGAAAACGTATTACGCCGGTTCAATTCTGGTAGAGAAGGGTAAAACACCAAATGATATCTTTTTATTTCATCAAAAAACGGATTTTCAAAAAAGCGAGAAAAACGGCGAAAAACGAAGAAAACCAGCGAAAATCGCTGGTTTTCTCGGGGCTATCTATTAAGACAGCGACACATGGAGGCGACACCCAGACTCGGACTGGGGGTAAAGGTTTTGCAGACCTCTGCCTTACCACTTGGCTATGTCGCCATATAAACAATGCCACGCGAACGTGGCATTGCTCTTTGGAGCGGATTACGGGTCTCGAACCGGCCACCTCCACCTTGGCAAGGTGGCGCTCTACCAAATGAGCTAAATCCGCATATTATGGTGCCTCCGGTCGGAATTGAACCAACGACACGGGGATTTTCAGTCCCCTGCTCTACCAACTGAGCTACAGAGGCGAACGCTTTGTCATGGTCCAAAGCGAGATAAAATAAATGGCGACCCGGATGGGGCTCGAACCCACGACCTCTAGCGTGACAGGCTAGCGCTCTAACCAGCTGGGCTACCAGCCCATTTATGGTGGGAACAATAGGACTCGAACCTATGACCCTCTGCTTGTAGGGCAGATGCTCTCCCAGCTGAGCTATGCTCCCATGCGTCCTACGTTTCCTTGCCGCCTTTCGTCGACGGCAAGGATGATTATAGCACAACGGGAGGGGTTTGTCAACCCCTTTTTTGAAATTTTTTTAATTTTTTTCAGCCTTTTTGGCGTTCCGCAAAGCTTCGATGTCTGCACCCGTAAATACGTACTTGCGCTTGCAGAACTGGCAGCACGTTTCGATCTGCTTGTCCTGCACGAGCATATTCCAAAGCTCGTAGGGATTCAGCGTCAGAAGCGCGCGTCCCATCCTGTCGCGCGAGCAATCGCAGTGATATTCTACGCGGTATTCGTCGAAGGCGTCGTATTCGACGCCGTTCAGCGCGATTCCGGCGATCTGTTCGTTCGTCATACCCTTCGCAAAGAGGGAAGAGACGGCGGACAAAGCGGATGCGTTCTTCTCGATCACCGAGATCGTCTCTTCGGCAGCGTTCGGCAGAAGCCGGATCAGAACGCCGCCGGACGCCTTGCACGTTCCGTCGGGATTGATCAGCACGCCGAGCGCGCAGAGGGAAGGAATCTGCTCGCTTTCCGCGTAGTAGGAAGTGATATCTTCGGCGATCTCGCCCGAAACGATCGGGACGACGCCGTTATAGGGTTCTTTTTCGCCCATATCCTTGATGACGACGAGCGTGCCCTTGCCGACGGCGGCGCCGACGTCGAGCTTGCCGTTTTCTTTGCGCGGAAGATCCGTGTCGGGATTTTGGACGTAGCCCTTGACGTTGCCCTTGTAGTCCGAGACGGCGAGGACGTGGCCGCAGGGACCGTCGCCGCGGAAGTTGACCGTGATCGTGTTGCCCTTGTCCTTGAGGGTGCTGCCCATCATGGAGGCGGCGGTCAGGACTCTGCCGAGCGCGGCGCTCGCGGTCGGCGCCGATTCGTGATAACGGATCGCCGAATTGACGATATCGGTCGAATTGATGACGAAGATCTGCGCGGAGCCGTCGCGCGTCATGGCTCTGAAAATGGAGGACATTCTGAGTTCCTTTCGCTTGTGAGGTAAAGATCAGGAGAGATCGTCGATCAGAAGATCGCCGACCTTGTAGACGTCGCCGGCGCCCATCGTGATGACGAGATCGCCGGATTTCGCGGTTTTCGCGACGTAATCGGCGATTTTTACAAAACTGTCGAAGTATTTGCCGCCTGCGGCTTCGGCGAGCGACGAGGACGAAACGCCCATCGTGTCGGTCTCGCGCGCGGCGTAAATATCGGCGAAAATGACCTCGTCGGCGTTCGCGAAGGCTTTCTCAAAGCGCGCGAGCAGGTCGTGCGTGCGGCTGTACGTGTGCGGCTGGAAGACGCAGAAGACGCGGTTGTAGCCGAGGCGCTTCGTCGCCTTGAGGGTCGCTTCGATCTCATCGGGATGATGCGCGTAGTCGTCGTAGATTGCGACGCCCTTGACGATCGCGCGGCGCTCGAATCTGCGCTTCGCGCCCTTGAAGGCGGACATCGCGGCGCTGACGGTCGCGGGATTCATGCCGCAGAGGATGCAGACCGCGGCGGCGCAGAGGGAATTGGCGACGTTGAACGCGCCGATCACGGGCAGATCGATCCTGCAGAGGACGTTGCCTTTCTGCACGAGATCGTAAGATCCGCAGCCGTCCTTGTAAGAGAGGTTCGCCGCGTAGAAATCCGCGTCGGGATCGCTGATCGAAACGCCGACCGCCCAGCCGTCAAAACCGCTGACCGCCGTGCAGGCGTTCGCGTTGTCCTTGTTGTAGACGACGAGATCCGCGGGCGCGATCGCCTTCTTGAAGGAATTGATGATGTCGGAAACGCTCGAGAAGTAGTCCGTGTGGTCGAGCTCGATGTTCGTAATGACGGCGATCGTCGGGAAGAACGACAGAAAACTGTCCTTGTATTCGCACGCCTCGTAGACGAAGTAATCGCGTCCGCCCGCGCGGTAAGCGCCGCCGAGCTCGGGCGCGACCGCGCCGTTCGCGACGGTCGGATCCATCTCCGCCTTGATCATCAGATGCGAGATCATGCTCGTCGTGGTGGTCTTGCCGTGCGTACCGGAGACGCCGATGCGGCATTTGTAATTTTTCATGAGGAATCCGAGGAATTCGCCGCGGCTGACGGTCAGAATTCCGGCTTTTTCGGCTGCTTCGACTTCTTCCTTGCCCTTGCCGAAGATCGCGGCGGTATAGACGACGGCGTCCGCGCCGACGACGTTTTCGGGGCGGTTGCCGATGATGATCTCAACGCCGCTGTCCGCAAGACGGTCGGTCAGATCGTTCCGGTTCATATCGGAGCCGCTGACGCGGTAGCCGTATTTCTGCGCGAGCGCCGCCAGCGTCGACATGGAGATGCCTCCCACACCGACGAAATGTATTTTTTCAGAGGATTTCAGTCTTTCTTCCGAAATGGCGTCCATAAGATGCCTCCTTCAATAATGTACGTAATGAATTTCGATCTTATTTTTCCGCGCTCTCCGTGAGGACGCGGAAGACTTCCCAGCCGATGCCTTCGCAGTAGGTGACGACGGTCCCGCCCGAAAGATCGGAAACGCTCGTGAAGACCGGCGGCAGTACGATATTGCCATCGGTGTCGATCATACCCTTCGTTCCGTCTTCAAAGCCGAAAACGGCAAGTCCCTGCACGAACGGATGCGCGTAGGAATAGATCGGCTGCGCGATCCAGTAGCCGTTGACGGAATAATAGCCGTAAAGTCCGTTTCTCTTGAGAAGCAGAACGCCGTCGGAATATCCCTCGAGGGTGTATCCGTTCGGGATATCGAACGATTCGCCCTTTTCGTTGACGAGGATATCCTTGTCCGTGACGATGCGTCCGAAAGCGTTCGACATCTGGCTGACCGCCTGGCAGCGCACGCGCAGCCAGCCGTGGTCAAAGCCCTGGCATCCCATGGATTCAAGTCCGAACGTGTCGGGCATGACCCAGCGGAAAATGACGTAGTTGTGACCTTTTCCCGTGCCGATATCCGTCCAGTGACCGTCAACGGCCCTGAGGATTGAGCTGCCCTTCGTGTTGATGACGGCAAGCGCGTCCGAAACGGTCGAAATGCAGACGGCGCGTCCTTCTTTGTCGAAGTTGAACGCGAACGAGTAGGATCTCGACAGAACGGACAGGTTCTTGTTGATGTTGACGAAGCGGTAGTATCCGCCTTTTTCGTAGTAAGCGACCTCCCAGGTGCCGTTGAGGACGGCGACCGGAGTTGCGGGGTAGTCGTAAGTAAGTCCGACGCGCAGTTTTTCTCTGCCGACTTTCTCGAATTTCGCGGTCTTGACGCCGTCCTTCTCCGTAACGCGCAGGGCGTAATACTTGCCCGAAGCGTCCGTATAGACGGGATCGTTTTGGAAATCGCGCATAAAGGCGGGCGTTTTGTCGCCGATCGAATCCATCAGAAGAACGCCGTTTTCGTCGTAAAGGGAAGTGATCTCTGTCCCGCTTTCGTCGAGGTGCGTGTAGAGCAGGTAACTCATATAGGCCTGAACGCAGGGTCTTGCGACGAGGGTCGGGGTGTCGTAGGTGACGTAGCTGCCGTCGTCCGCGTTTTCAACGCGCATGTAGTTGTGAACGGTCATCTCGCCCTGCGAATACGCTGTCGTGTAGGACTGATCC
>JAZLHQ010000265.1:0-7433 GCA_045616925.1 Eubacteriales bacterium
CCCGAGTTTGCCCGAGCCCGACAACGAAAAACCGCTGCGTCCGAAAACGCTCTCCGAATACATCGGACAGGACAAGGCAAAGGAAAATCTGCGCGTCTACATCGACGCGGCGAGAAGACGCGGCGAAATGCTCGACCACGTTCTGCTTTACGGCCCTCCCGGACTCGGCAAAACGACCCTCTCCAAAATCATCGCGAACGAGATGAACGTCAATCTGCGCGAGACCTCCGGCCCCGCGATCGAGAAACCCGGCGATCTCGTCGCGCTTCTGACGAACTTATCCGAAAACGACATCCTCTTCATCGACGAGATCCACCGCCTCCCGCGGCAGGTCGAGGAAGTGCTTTATCCCGCGATGGAGGATTTTGAGATCGACATCATCATAGGCAAGGGACCCGCGGCAAGATCGTTCCGCATGAAGCTGCCGCACTTCACCCTCATCGGAGCGACGACCCGCGCAGGGCAGCTGTCAAGCCCTCTGCGCGACCGCTTCGGCGTGCTTCTGAAGCTCGATCTTTACTCCCCGAAGGATCTTTTCGAGATCGTTTCGCGCTCCGCGAAGATCCTCGAAATGGACATTGAGCCCGAAGGCGCCATGCGCATCGCCGAATGCTCGCGCGGAACGCCGCGTATCGCCAACCGGCTTCTCAAACGCGTGCGCGATTTCGCGCAGATCCGGGGCAACGGCGTCATCGACCGCGAAATCGCGGAGCTTGCGCTCAAAGCGCAGGAGATCGACGAACTCGGACTTGACAACGTCGACCGAAAGATGCTCTCGGTCATCATCAAGACCTACAACGGCGGCCCCGTCGGTCTTGAAACGCTCGCGGCAACGATCGGCGAGGAAGCCGTCACGCTCGAGGACGTTTACGAGCCGTATCTTCTGCAGATCGGATTTTTGTCGAGAACGTCCAGAGGCAGATGCGCGACGCCGAACGCATATAGGCATCTCGGCATCCCGTTCACGCCGCAGACGCCGGCGGGATCCGGCGTGCAGCTCAGCGCTTTTGATATGGACAACACCGAAAAAACCTGAAAAGAGGTCAAAAATTGTATCTCGCAGACAAATGGAAAGAATATGAGCTCGTCGATACCTCCGACGGGCAGCGGCTCGAAAAGTGGGGCGGCTATACGCTCATCCGTCCCGATCCGCAGGTGATCTGGAAGAACGCGAAGAAATCCCCTCTCTGGAAGACGGCGGATGCCTCCTACCTGCGCTCGCACAGCGGCGGCGGACAGTGGACGGGCAAATCGAATCTGCCCGAAGAATGGAATTTGTCCTACGAAAGTCTCGGACTCAAATTCGTCATCCGCCCGATGGGATTCAAGCACACGGGTCTTTTTCCCGAGCAGGCGGCGAACTGGGAATGGTTTTCAAAACTGATCAGAGAAGCGGGAAGACCGATCAAGGTCCTCAATCTTTTCGCCTACACGGGCGGCGCGACCGTCGCCGCCGCGAAAGCGGGCGCGCAGGTCGTCCATGTGGACGCCGCAAAAGGAATGGTCCAGCAGGCGAAGGACAACGCGCGTCTTTCGGGGCTTGAAAACGCAAATATCCGCTATATCGTCGACGACTGCCGCAAGTTCGTCGAACGTGAGATCCGACGCGGCAATTTCTACGACGCGATCATCATGGATCCGCCGTCCTACGGCAGAGGTCCTACCGGAGAAGTGTGGCATCTTGAAGACGAGATCTCGGATTTCGTCGCGCTCTGCACGCGCGTTCTGTCCGACAAGCCTCTCTTTTTCTTGATCAATTCCTACACGACGGGGCTTTCCGCCTCCGCGATGAAGTACGTTTTGCACATTCATTTGATAGAGAAGCGCGGCGGAAAAATCGAAGCGGACGAGGTCGGGCTTCCCGTCAGTGAAACGAAGGAAGGACTTCCTTGCGGCTCTGCCGCGCGCTGGATGCCGTAGGGAACGGGCGACCAAACGAGATTGCGCACATCTGTGCGCAACTCCGTTGCCCTTACGGATGACCGCGTTGTACGCACCGATGTCGTAGGGCGGGGGCTTGCTCCCGCCGCACAAAACGGAAATATCGAATAATAAATGATTGCAGCATTTTATTCGATGGAAACAATGAAATATAGCGATGCTTTCAGAAACGGCGGGAGCCTTCCAATTGCCCCCGCCCTACGATATTCATTTCGCTTTTGCGCAAACCTTCGGCGGCGGGAGCCTTCCAGTTGCCCCCCGCCACACGGGTGTGACCGCGCCGCACGTTATCATACAAATCAATTTTGAATCGGAAACAGTAAAAAATGGCATTCATTGAACTGAAGCAGGTAAAATTTGCATATACCGACAGCGAAAACCGTCCGATCCCCGTCATTCACGGGGTGGATCTTTCCGTCGAAAAGGGCGAATTCGTCGCGATCCTCGGCAGGAACGGCAGCGGAAAATCAACGCTCGCCAAACTGATCGATCTGATCCTCGCGCCCTCCGACGGAACGATCACCGTAGACGGCACCGTCCTCAGAGCCGATATGAGCGAGGAAGAAGTGCTTGCCGTACGGAAAAAGGTCGGCATGGTCTTCCAGAATCCCGACAACCAGATGGTCGCGTCGGTCGTCAGGGAGGACATCGCCTTCGGACCCGAAAACCTCGGGTGCCCGCCCGACGAGATCAGAAGGCGCGTCGAAGAAGCGCTCAAAACCGTCGGTATGACCGAATACGCGGAGCATTCGCCGAGCAAGCTCTCGGGAGGGCAGAAGCAGAGGATCGCGATCGCGGGCGTCATCGCGATGCTGCCCGAATGCATCATCTTCGACGAAGCGACCGCGATGCTCGACCCCTCCGGCCGTGCGGACGTGATGAACACGATCTTGAAACTCAACAAGGAGAGAGGAATCACCGTTCTGCACATCACGCACAATATGGAGGAAGCCGTGCTCGCCGACAAGGTCGCCGTAATCGACAAAGGAACGGTCTATACGTACGGCACGCCCGAAGAGGTCTTTTCGCAGAGCGAAAGACTCGAAAAGGTGGGGCTTGAGGTGCCGATGACGGCAAAACTCTGCACGGAACTCAAAAAAGCCGGTTTTCCCCTTGCAAAATGCCCGCTCGACCCCGACGAAGCGGTAAAAGCCATCGTGAAAGTCCTCGAAAAGGAGGGCAGGGCATGACGAAAAAAGATATTCTTCTGCACGTCGAAAACGTCTCCTATACCTACGGCAGAAACACGCCCTTTCAGAAAAAAGCGGTCGATAACGTCAGTTTCGACGTAAGACGCGGCTCGATCACGGGGATTATCGGGCATACGGGAAGCGGAAAATCGACGCTCGTGCAGATGTTAAACGGCACGATCCGCCCCGACGCGGGCGAGATCCTTCTGGACGGCGTCAGCATCCTTTGGGAGCGCACCGTCGGCGATCCCGACGCGAAGCATCTTCGCAAGAAAAAGAAAAAAATGACCAAAGAGGAGCGGGATTTTCTCAAAAATCTCTGCTTCAGAACGGGTATCGTCTTTCAGTACCCCGAATATCAGCTTTTTGAAGAGACGGTCTACAAGGACATCGCGTTCGGACCGAAAAATATGGGACTCAAGGACGAAGAGATCGACAAGCGCGTGCGCCGCGCGGTCGAATTCGTGCGCCTCGATCCCGAACTGCTCGAAAAATCGCCGTTCGAACTCTCCGGCGGTCAGAAAAGACGCGTCGCGATCGCGGGCGTGATCGCGATGGAGCCGGAGCTGCTCATCCTCGACGAGCCGGCGGCGGGGCTCGACCCCGTCGGCAGGAGCGACATCTTCGGAGCGCTCCTCGATTTCAGGGACAAGACGGGAGCCACCGTGATGATCGTCTCGCACTCGATGGACGATATGGCGAAATACGCCGAAGATCTCGTCGTTCTGTCGGAAGGCAAGTGCGTCACGTGCCGGCCGAAGGAAGAAGTTTTCAAAGAGGGAAAACTCCTTGAAGAAATCGGACTTTCGCGGCCGCAGATCACGGAAATCGCCGACAAACTGCGCGAAAAAGGCGTAAAAATCGGCGGCGAAACGATCCTCACCTGCGAGGAACTGACGGACAAAATCCTCGCCCTTTACGGAAAGGGGGCGGGATCGTGATCAACGACATCACTCTCGGACAGTTTTTCCCCGGAAATTCGTTCTTACATAAGCTCGATCCGCGCATGAAACTGATCCTCGTGATCCTGTTCATCGTGATCGTCTTTATGGCGAAATCGATCCCTGCGGCGGCGCTTCTGTTCCTGATTTCGATATTGCTCGCGCCGATCGGACAGATCGGGGTCGGACTGCTCCTCAAATCCCTGAAGCCACTGCGTCTCGTCCTCATTCTGACGGCGGTCATCAACCTCTTCTGGACGACGGGCGACGGCGATCCGCTTCTGAAGCTCGGCCCGATCCACGTCTATATGGAGGGCATCTGGTATGCGATCTTCATTTGTCTGCGCATCACCTCGCTTCTGATCGGAACGACGATCCTTTTGTCGTACACGACCTCGCCGATCGCGCTGACGGACAGCATCGAGCAGCTGCTTTCGCCGCTCAAGAAGATCAAGATCCCCGTGCACGATTTCGCGATGATCATGACGATCGCGCTCCGCTTTATTCCGACGCTCATCGAAGAGACCAACAAGATCATGAACGCGCAGCGCGCGAGAGGCACGGATTTCTCGAGCGGATCGCTGTTAAAACGCGTCAAAGCGCTGATCCCGATCTTCGTACCGCTCTTCGTTTCGTCGATGAACAGGGCGGACGAGCTCGCGGTCGCGATGGAATGCCGCTGCTACCACGGCGACGAGGGGCGTACCCACATGAATACGCTCAGATACGGCGTGCGCGATCTGATCGCGCTTCTCGTGATGATCGGCATCGGCGTCGGAATCTTCTTCACGTCTAAGGTCACTTTCGGCATCAAATTCTGAAAAACGGGTAAATTTTACAATGAAATACGCATTTTTCCTCGATCTTGACGGCACGATCTGGAACGGGAAACAGGAGATCGCCGAAAAGACGCTCGCGGGGCTCCGATTCGCCCGCGAGAACGGACACAAGGTCTTCTTAAACACCGGGCGCGCCTACGGATTCGTTCCCAAAGAACTGTTCGAAAGGGTCGGATTCGACGGGATCGTCACCGGTATGGGCGAATATATCGTTTTGGACGGCGAAGTCGTACTCGATATCCCGCTCGATAAGGACACGGTCCGTGAAAATCTTCTGCGCGCGTTCGATCTTCATAAGCCGATCTCGATCGAAGCGTTCGACACGGTCTACCGCGTCAACCGCCGGCCGCAGCCGGGGCAGGTGTTGTTCGAAACGCGGGAGGAGATCCTCGAAGCGGCGGATCGGATCAAAAGCTACAAGATCGCTCTGCCGACGCCGTGCGATCCCGAGGAACTTGCCTATTACGCGCAGTATTACGAGGTGCTCGTGCATCCGACTTACGTCGAGATCTGGGTACCGGGACGGCAAAAATCCGTCGGAACGGCGTTCGTGATGGAAAAACTCGGCAAAGATTTCCGTTCGGTCGCGATCGGCGACAGTCTGAACGACCTCGATATGCTCACGAAAGCGGATATCGGCGTCGCGATGGGCAACGCGGAAAAAGAAGTCATCGCCGCCTGCAAATATAAAACGGACACGGTCGACGAAGGCGGCGTCGGCGCCGCCGTTTACAGGATCATTGAGGAAAATCTATGAGAAAATTACTTGAAATCGCTTTCGTCGGAACGAATTACTGCGGCTGGCAGGTGCAGAAGGACAAACCGACGGTACAAAAAACTTTGCAGGAAGCGATCGAACGCATCACGCGCTGCCCCGTCACGCTGACGGGCTGCAGCAGAACGGACGCGGGCGTCCACGCCAGACAGTTCTTCGTTCTCGTTGAGGGCGAGAATCTGAAAAGACTCGGTCTCAACTACCGTATGCCGGTCGCGATCAACACGTATCTGCCGAAGGATATTGCCGTTTTATCGGCGCGCGACGTTCCGGACGGGTTTCATCCGCGCTATATCGCGCACGAAAAGACCTACGAATACACGATCTGCAACGCGCTCGCGCGCGATCCGTTCAGCGCGGATACCGCGTATTTCTTCCCGCGCACGCTGAGCGTCGATTTCATGAACGAGGCGGCAAAGGCGTTCGTCGGCAGGCACGATTTCAAGGCGTTCTGCGCGAGCGGCGCCAAAGTGCTTGAAAACGGCGATACGATCAGAACCGTTTCGCTCTGCGAGGTCGTAAAAGACGGAAATTTCATCCGCATCCGCGTAAGAGCGGACGGATTCCTATACAATATGGCGCGCACGATCGCCGGCACGCTTCTCGAAGCGGGCTGCGGCTTCATCCATTCGGACGACGTTTCGCGCATTCTTGAGAGCGGCGAGCGCAAATTCGCGGGGCAGACGCTTCCCGCGTGCGGACTCTCGCTCGTTTCGGTCGATTATCCGATCTTTCACTGATTTTCGGAATTTTCGGTAAAAAAACGGGAAAGGAGGCGTTTTCGTTTTGGCGAAAAGTAAGATCAAAGAACGAAAAAACGCGCAAAGGGCGCAGAACGGCAAAGACGGGAACGAATCCCCCGTCATCAACGTACAGATGCAGAAGATCGCGCGCAGATTTTGGGTCGCGAAGATCGTGGCGTTCGTTTTGCTCGGGCTCTATCTGCTGCTCATGCTGACGATCTACAAGGAGCGCATCACGATCGAGAATTTCCAGTATCTGATGCGCGGATTCGAGCCGGGGAAGATCGTTTCTTCGGATACGGATCCGAACGGATTGATCTCGTATCTCGCCGGCAAGGATACGGTGTTCGTCCCGTTCAAGGGCGGACTCGCGATGCAGAACAAGGACGGACTGCGCATCGTCGATCCGACGGGCAGCCAGACGTACGTCGAGCGCGACGTGCGCGAAAATACGGTGCTTGCGTCCTCCGATAAATATTTACTGGCATACGATCGTATCAGCGGGGCATATTCCTTATATAACGCGTTTTCGCGCGTCAAAACGGAAAAGTTATCGCAGCGCATTTCCGACCACTGGATGTCGGATTCGGGCGCGTTCGCGCTTTGCCTCGCGCCGAGCGGTGAGCTTTGCGAGTTCCGCGTCTATTCCGAGCAGCTGAACATCCGTATGAGCGTCAAGCGCAACGGCTATCCCGCGTGCGTTTCGATGAATCCCGACGGATCGGAAACGATGGCGGTCTATTACGCCTACACGGTCGGCGGCGACTACTCGACTTCCGTCGAATTTTACGATACGAAATCGGGAGAGATCAAACGCTTCTGCCAATACGAGGGAGCGCTCGTGCTCGACGGCGCCGAGACCGAAGACGGCGGCGCGATTTTACTGACGACGAACGGCGTCGTCAGGATCGAGCCGGACGGCGGGGCAAACGAGATCTGTTCGTTCGAAAAAGACGGACGGCGGCTTCTGCAGTACGCGCTGACTTCATACGGCATCTGTACCG
>JAZLHQ010000266.1:0-13280 GCA_045616925.1 Eubacteriales bacterium
ACATGGCTACGATCCGACTTTGCGGGTTTTCGAGCATCAGACGGTGGTTCGCCGTGATGTACGGTTCGCACTCCGCGCAGTTCACGATAACGTATCTCGCTTTTCCGACTGCGGATTTGATCTTTGCCCAGGTCGGGAAGGTCGCGCCGCCCATACCGGAAATGCCCGCGTCCTTGACGACGGAGATCAGCTCGTCGACCGTCAGATCGGAAACGGTTTTGCCCGTTTTTTCGCCGTAAGGTTTGATATTGGGATCGACCTCCATCAGACCGTCGTTCTCGATGACGACCGTCTTGACGGGACGCGCGTTCGCGTCGTTGATGGAAAGAACGTCTACGACCGTACCCGAAACGGACGAATGGACGGGAACGCCGAGACCTTCGCTCGGTGCCCCGATCACCTGACCGCGCAGAACGCGGCCGCCCTTCACGACCGTCGGTAGGGAAGGAGCGCCGATATGCTGCTGCATCGGGATCTTCAGAAGCTTCGGTGCCGGCAGTATTTCGACGGGGCAAGTCGCCGTATCTTTATGTTCGGGCATGTGTACGCCCCCATGGAAAGTATGCGACAAGAAAATCACCTCTCTAATATTGTAACGTAATAATTACCCAAAGATAGACATTATATTTTACAACATTTTCGTGTAAAAGTCAATAGGATTTGCCCGAATCGTGTGCCGTATCCTTCCTTTTTTGACAAAAAAAGACGGGAATTCTCATTCCCGTCTGTCCGGTATCACGACCGTGCGCGTGCAGAGACGCGCACCGTCCTCCTTCTGATGCGAGATCAGAAGAAGCGTTCCGCCGGTATTTCCGATATATTCTTCGACCGCCTTGAGAGCGAGTTCCCTGCTCGTTTCGTCGAGCGCCGAAAAAGGCTCGTCGAGGAACAGATCCCGTCTGCCCGACGTCAGTGCGCGGGCAAGAGATACGCGCTGCTTCATACCGCCCGACAACTCTTCGGGGAAAGCGTCCGCCGTCTCGCCGATGCCGAGTTTTTCAAGCGTTTCGAGCGCCTTTTCCGTCGCTTTTTCCCGCTTTTCGGGAGAGAAGATGAGAAGATTTTCAAGCACCGTTCTGTTTTCAAACAGCCGCGGCTCCTGAAAAACGACGGCGGGTCTTTCGCTTATTCTGACTTCGCCCGTGTATTTCTCAAGTCCCGTCAGGATCCTGAAAAGCGTCGTTTTGCCGCTTCCGGACGCGCCCGATATATATACGCGCTCGCCGTCGGCGACTTTGAGGTCAAAATGCGAGAAAACGACGCGATCGACGTATTTTTTGTTGAGATCCCTGATTTCGATCATTTTGCCCTCCTTTTCCCGCGCACTTTGCCGAGCAGAACGCGCACGAGCGTTTCAAATCCGAAGGAAAGAACGATCACGACCGCCGTATAGGCGAAAAGCTCCGCCGTTTCGACGTCGCGCTTCGCCATGAAAATGCCCCTTCCGATCGAGCCGAGAGGCGCGCAGAGCACCTCCGCCGCGATCCCCGATTTCCACGCGAGTCCGAGTCCCGTGACCGCCGCCGACGTAAAGAACGGCAGGATCCCGGGGATATAGATTGCGCGCAGCTTCTTGAAAAGCGAAAAATCGTAGACGGCGGCGACCTCGAGCAGTTCGCGGTCGGTTTTGGAAAGCCCCTCCGAAACGTTGCCGAAAACGACGGGCATCACGATGAAAAGAACGATCAGAAACGGCACCGCCGAGCGGTCGACGAACACCCACAAAAGCATGATGAAGGAGGCGACGGGCGTTGCACGCAGAACGCCGAGCAAAGGCGCAAACAGCGTTCTGACGGGCGAAAACCGATTGCAGAGAACGGCGAGAACGACGCCCGCCGCAATCCCCGCAAGATACCCCGACAATACGTTGCCCGTCGAGAGCAGTACGCTTATCCAAAAATCTTTCGTTCCGACAAGCGTCCAAAGCGTTTTAAGCACCTTGGGCGGCGACGGCAGGACCCACGCTTTTCTGACGATCAGCGAAAGGATCCACCAAAGTCCGATCCAGAATACGACGGGGATCGCGATCTTCCCCGCTTTCAGAAGTTTATCTTTCATAATAGAAGGAATCCTCCGGGATCCTGCCGCCGATCGAGGCGGGATCCTTCGCGAAAAGAACGTCGTACATTCCGTTAAGGACGTTTTTCATCTCTTCGCCGTCGATAAAGACGAGTCCGCAGCCCGGGATCGCTTTTTTCGCGATCGGCGCCTTGCCGATGATGCCCGTTCTGACGATCATCTCGGCGGCTTCTTCGGGATTTGCGTTGACGAAATCAATGGAAGCCTCATATTCCGAAAGAAAGAGATCGAACGCTTCTTTATGAGCGTTTGCGAACGCCTTCGTGACGACGACGCACCCCTGCGCGAGCGTGTGCGCGGAGACCTTGTCCCATTCCTGCGTGATATCGAGCGCGACGCGCAGTCCTCCGATCTGCGTCAAAACGACGCTGACCTTCGGCTCCGGCAGCATCACAATCGAAGCTTTTCCGTTGTTGAGGTCGGCAACGACCGCGTCGGCGTCCGGCTCGTAAACGATCGTCACGTCTTTTCCGGGGACGAGACCGTTCTGTTCAAGCACGTATTCGAGCGCGTACTGCGGATTCGCGCCCTGCCCGTTCGCGTAGATCGTCTTGCCTTTAAGATCGGCAACAGTCTTGACGGAATCGCCGTTTTCGAGTACGTAAAGCACGCCGAGCGTGTTGAGCGCCGCCGCCGTGATCTCGACGTCGGGCATCGCGTCGAGCTTGGCGGCGACGTTCGTCGGAACTGCCGCCGCGTCGCATTTGCCCGTTCTGACGGCGGCGATCACCTCGGTCGGATCGCTGTAAATATTGATCTCATAGGCGTTCCGACATTTGTTTTCGAGATTGTCAACGAAGAGTTTGGCGATCCCCATTCCCGTGGGGCCGGAAAGCACGGCGATCCGGACCGTCGTTTTTTCGGCGTCCGTCTCCGTTTTTTCTTCGTTTTTATAGCCTACGCATCCGAAAAGCGACGCAGCAAGCGTAAGAATCATCAGTAAAGATACGATTTTTTTCATTTTCATTTGCCTTTCACGATTTGTTTCAATATTTCGGGGTCTTTGACGACGACGTTTTTTCCGTCTTTTTGAACGGCGCCGCGCTCTTCAAGCTTCGTGATCTGCCGGTAAAGCGTCGCACGGCTGACGGCGAGCGCGTCCGACAATTTCTGCATCCCGCCGTCGACGGCGTTTTCCTTGAGAAGATATTCAGACAATTTTACGAGCGTGTCGGGCTCGGCGAACGAGTCGATCTTTTCGTTTAAGTAACGGATGCGGTCAGAAAGGAACGTGATATACGAAACGGCGACGTCCGGCTCGCGCCTCATAAGCCGCTCGATCGCGTCTTGCGGCCAGAACGCGATCTTCGTTTGGCGTGCGCACGCCGTCACGCGGCTCGCGTAACGCGTGCCCCCGCCGAAGAGTCCCGCGACGCCGAAGGCCTCTCCCGCCTCCGCGCGCTTCAGAAAAACGGTCTTGCCGCCGCTGTTCTTCGTGACCTCCACCCGTCCTTTGACGATGAGCGCAAGCTCGCTCTCCTTCGTTTCGGGTGAGAAGATCACCTGCCCCGACGAATACGCTTCCACGTGGAAATCGGGATCGTCAAGAAGCGCGCCGACGTTCCCGACCGCTTTGAAGATCGGACTTTTTCGGATCGCCTCTTCGACTTCATTTCTTTGTTTCTCGTTCATTATATCTCCGGATTGTAAAATTGTGTTTCATTTGATACACTATTATACAGTATCGTCTTCGATTTGTCAAGAGGGGACGCGGAGATTTTCGTCGGGAATTATCGGAAACGCTCTCTGAGCGTTTCGGAGAGCGCCTTCGCGCCGATCGCGAAGAACGGCGACAAAAGCATTCCGAGCACGCCGAGCGTCTTGAAGCCGACGTAGAGGAAAACGAGCGCCGCGAAGGGGTGGATGCCGAATTCTTTTCCGACGATATGCGGCTCGATCACCTGTCTTGCGACCGTTGAGACCGCGAAAAGGATCAGAAGGCGGATCCCCATTCCCGTGTTGCCGAGCAGAAAGGCGACGATCGCCCACGGCACGAGTACCGTGCCGACGCCGATGGCTGGCAGAAAATCGAGGATCGCGATCAGAAGCGCGGGAAAGAGCGCGTAGCGCTGCCCGCAGAGGAGAAGCCCCAGCCACATCTCGCCGAACGTGATGAGGAGCAGAACGCCGTAGGCCTTCAGATATTTGCCGAGAAGCGTGCGGAGCGTCGTCAGCGATCCCGCCGTCTTTTTGCGGACTTTTTCGGGAAAAAGGGACGAAATATAGGCGTTTACCTTGTGAAAATCCGCCGTCAGATAGAAGCAGGAGAGGAAAAAAAGCAGCACGCTCAGAAGCGCGTCGGGCATTTTCTTTGCCCACGCGCCGGCGAGTCCCGTCAGAAAGCCCGTCAGGCGGTCTCCCAAGCGCGCCAAAACCTCCGAAATGAGTTTTTCGACGGATTTTGCCGCTTCCCGCTGCCGCTCCTGCGGCAGACGGCGCGTGAGATCCTCGCCCGCCTTTGACAAAACGTTTGGAAGATCCGCGACGTAGGCGCCGAGTCCCGACAAAAATCCGCGAAGCTCCGACAGCAGTTTTCCCATCAGAAGATAAAATAGCGCCGAGAGCGCGAAAAGAACGAAAAACGTGAGAAAATACGAGAGCATTTTCCGCCCCATTTTCGTGTGTCCGGCGGCTAATTCGCAGAGTTTCTGCATAAAAAGCGCGAAAAGCCACGCCGCCGCGAACGGCAAAAGAAGCCGGTATCCGAGAAAAATGATCCCGACGGTCAAAAGTCCTGCCAAAAGAACGTAAAATATAACGACGATCGGCTTCAGCCACGCCTGCTTCGGAAGTTCCATCCGTTTGTCCCCTTCTCATCCGTTTCTACTAGGTATTATATGGAAGGAACGCGCGCTTCATACAAAGCAGACTCTTGACAAAACGATGTTTTTGCGGTATAATATGAGTGGAATTATATGAACCTTACGGAGGTTATCGGATATGAATCAAATCATCACAATCGGTCGTGAATTCGGCAGCGGCGGACGCGAGCTCGGCAAAAAGCTCGCCGAAGAACTCGGCTTTGCCTACTACGATCACGAGATCATCGCGGAGATCGCAAAACGCACCAATCTCGCGCAGGAATACGTGCGCAGCCTCATTGACCACAAACCCGCTTTCCGCTTCCCGATCACCATCGGACAGACGCTCCACGCGCCCGTCCCCGACTATTTTGCCGACCAGCAAGGCGCGATCTACGCGCAGCAGACCGACGTCATCCGCGAGATGGCGAACAAATCCGACTGCGTGATCGTCGGCAGATGCGCCGACTATATCCTGCGCGATCTGCATCCCCTTCGCGTTTTCGTCTACGCCAATCTGCCGGAGCGCATCGAGCGCTGCCGCAGATATTCCGTCGAGCAGGAAATGCTCTCGAATTCGGCGCTCAAGCAGCAGATTCTCTCGATCGACAAGGAAAGAGCGCGCTACTATCAGAACTACACCGGTCAGAAGTGGGGCGTGCGCGAAAATTACGACGTCTTGGTCAACACGTCGCACGTGACGACGTCCGAAGCGGTCACGGCGCTCGCCGCGCTGATGCGCAAACGGAGGGAAAACTGAAAATGGATCAGCAAAAGCTCTACGCGAACCTGCACTCCCACAGCACGCATTCGGACGGCGTCTATACGCCCGGAGAACTCGTGAGCGTTGCGAAGGCCGAGGGCTACAAAGCGCTCGCCGTTACGGATCACGATACGGTCACCGCTTGTGCCGAGCTTGCGAAGGAATGCGGAAAAGCGGGACTCGAGACCGTTTTCGGCGTGGAATTCACGGCACCTTCCCCGTTTTTCAGAGGCAGTTTTCACATAACCGCCTACGGATTCGACCCCGAATACCCCGAAATGGCGGAATACCTCAGAGGTATGAGCAAACGGGAAACCGATCAGACGCGCGCACTTTTCGAGCGCGGCGTTTCACTCGGTTATCTCAAAGATATCACGTGGGACGAAGTCCTTTCGTACAACGAAGGCATCACGTGGCTCTGCAACGAGCACGTTTTCCGCGCAATGAAGAACAAGGGACTCGTCAAGGACATCGACTACGTTCCGTTTTTCGAGAACGTCTACGGTCCGCACAGAAACGAAGTCCCGCCCACCTATGATTTTCTTAAGCCGAAGGATTTGATTGCGCTCGTCAAAAAAGCGGGCGGCATCGCGATCCTCGCGCATCCGCACGGACAGCTTCAGTACGTCGACGATCTCGTCGGAATGGGCATTTCGGGCATCGAAGTCTGGCACAATATGCTGACGAACGAGGAAAAAGACCGCGCGTACAAAATCGGCATTGAGAAAAATCTGTTCATTTCGGGCGGAAGCGATCACGACGGTCTTTTGGGCGGTCAGTACGCGCGCCACAAGGATCCAAAGCACTGCCCGTTCTACGCAGAACCCCTTTCCCTCGGCACGACCGAGCATTTCTTCAGGGAAATCAAAAATCAGAAGATCGAAAGATAACGATCAAAATCGATCGAAAAGGAAGGAATATCAAATGGGAAGAATCATCAAAGTCGGCATCATCGGATGCGGCGGCATCGCCAACGGCAAGCACATGCCCGCGCTCAAAAAAGTCAAGGACTGCGAAATGGTCGCTTTCTGCGATCTGATCCCCGAACGCGCCGAAAAGGCGGCGAAGGATTACGGCACGCCCGACGCGAAGGTCTACACCGATTACAAGGAACTCCTGAAGGATCCTTCCATCGAAGTCGTGCACGTCTGCACGCCGAACCGCCCGCACAGTTTTATCACGGTCGACCCCCTCGAAGCCGGCAAGCACGTCATGTGCGAAAAGCCGATGGCGATCAACTCCGCCGAAGCGAAGAAAATGCTTGACGCCGCAGCTCGCACGGGCAAAAAGCTCTCGATCGGCTATCAGAGCCGCTTCCGCGACGACGCGCAGTATATGAAGGCGGAAGCCGAGGCAGGCACCTTCGGCGACATTTATTACGCCAAGGCGACGGCGCTCAGACGCCGTGCGGTCCCGACGTGGGGCGTCTTCCTCAACGAATACGAGCAGGGCGGCGGTCCCCTCATCGACATCGGCACGCACGCGCTCGATCTGACGCTCTGGATGATGAACAACTACCGTCCGAAATACTGCGTCGGAACGACGTATCACAAGCTCAACAACGACGTCGATCAGGCGAATATGTGGGGCAGCTGGGATCCCGAGAAATTCACGGTCGAAGATTCCGCCTTCGGCTTCATCGTGATGGAGAACGGCGCGACGATCGTCCTCGAATCCGCGTGGGCATTGAACACGCTCGACGTGCGCGAGGCGGTCACGTCCGTCTGCGGCACGAAGGGCGGCGCCGATATGAACGACGGACTGCGCATAAACGGCGTGCGCGGTGGACGGCAGTACGTTCTGAAACCGAGTTTTTCCGCCGGCGGCGTCGCGTTCAACGACGGCGTCAAGGGTGAGAGCTCCGCGGACCGCGAGGAACGCCTTTGGATCGAAGCCGTCAGAAACGGTACCGATCCGCTGACGCGCCCCGAGCAGGCTTTCTGCGTCACGCGCATCCTCGAAGGCATCTACGAGTCCGCAAAGACCGGCAAACCGTTCTATTTCGAGAACTGACGAAAGATCCGCAGCCCGGAAAAATCTTATGGGCTGCGGATCTTATATGCAAACGGAGGAATTATGTCTGATTTCGGTTATTCCGTATTTGAATTCGGCGCGGTCGGGGACGGCATCGCTGACGACACCGCCGCCATCCAGAAAGGGATCGATTTTCTTGCCGGGCGCGGCGGCGGAAAACTGCTTTTTCCCTATACGAAGGGCGGCTACCGCGTCGCTTCTCCGGGCATCGAAGAGCTTGACGGCCGTCCGCTGCGCTCGCAGCTCTATATCCCCGCCGGCAGCCACAACATCATGCTCGAGGGCGAAATGCCCTGCGTGATGCTTTATCCTTATCAGGTAAGACCCGACAACGGAAAATATACCCCGACCGTATTCGGCGGACAGAAGCGCTGCAACACCCGCATCTTTTCGGACTGGGATGCGCCGGAGGAGCACGATCCGAAGGCGCGCCCGTGGTCGATTTTGTCGGCACCGGAGGGCAATTCGTGCGCGGGCAAATTCAGCGTGCGCGGATTTTCCATTCACAATCTTGAATTCGCCGTTAATCTCGACAAAAACAAAATGTATCCGACCGAAAGCGCCGTCAATCTCGGGAACGTTTCGCGCGTCAACGTCCGCGATTCTCAATTCTGCCTTGCCGAGAACGTCGGCGACACGTATCTCAACAAGGAACTTATGAAAAATCCCTGCCACACGGCGGGTCTGATCGCGTCGCAGGATCAGAACGACGATAACGTCCTCACAAACGTCGCCGTTCAGGGCTTTCGCTACGGCTTCGTCCTCGGCGAGCACGTCGTCGCGGATTATCTCTACGTACACAACTGCGAGGAGGGGATCACCTTCCACGACGCGTCTCACCTGTCGGTCATCAACCACGTCGTCGCGCAGCACGATGCGGTGATCCTCTCGACGACCGTGACCGAGCTTTTCGGCAACAAAAAGGGGCCCTGCAACGTGCAGATCGGCTCCGTGGATTTCGAGTGCGGCACGGGTCTCAAACCATCCGTCGATCAGCTGAAATTCGGCGTTCTGGACACCGAAAACCGTCTTAACGGCTCGCTATTATGGCACAAGCCGTGGGGAATGCAGGAATTCCCCGTATCGGGCGCCGAGCATTTTTTCGTACGGAAATTCAGCGAGACCTGATTGCCGATCCGAAGCGTAATGCTTCAAATAAAAAACGCCGGAATCTTCGGCGTTTTTTACATATTTGGGTCAGTCGAGGGTTCTCGGGAAGTCGATGCAGCGCTTGACTTCGCCGAGTCCGTTCGGATCCCCCGCCCTATGGGTTCGGTAGATCATCTTCTATCATTTGCTCTCCTCATCCGTCAGCCGTTGGCTGACACCTTCTCCGCCGGAGAAGGCAAGGCAGAGACTCGGCTTTCCCTCAGGGGAAGCTGTCGAACGAAGTGAGACTGATGAGGTGTCACGGCGCCGCTTCCCGGCGGGAGCAGAGCCCCCGCCCTACGACGGCGCTTGTGCAAGCATCGGCGGCAAACCGTTTGTCAGGTAATTTCATTCGTTTTGGGGCTTTTTTGAAAGGTCGTTTCCGGCCCGACGAGGTTGTTGTCGGTTTTCAGATCCTTTTCCTCTTTGGTAATGGATTCGGAGAGTTGCGCGGCAAGCTCGGGATCCGATTTCGTCTCTTTCTGCGCGGTATTGACTTCCACGGGAGGATCGTTCGGGAGCACGTTCGGTCCGGTCGGATTTTTGAATTCAGGGCGGGCGTAGAAATTGTCGATCTTTTCGATCTCCGCGTCCATATTCCCGAAAACGGTGTTTTTCTCTTCTTCGGTCAAAGTGCTGCTGCTTCGTTCATCAGCGAGCGCGGATTCAAGACGATCTGCCGAGTCAACGATAGTCTTTCGATTGAGGTATTTCGTGTAGTCGACTTTTTCAACGCGGCGAAGCTTCTGCTGCGTGTCGAGCTTTTTCGCGATGCTTTCCATCATCGTACGCTCGGCGGCGTATTCTCTCGCCTCTTTCGTGCGGAAGATGCGGGCGAAGAAGGAGGGGCGCTCACGCGAGAAATGCTTCGACGCGAGATCATTGAGAATCGCTTCTCCTTTGAGCATATAGACCTTGTTGAGGTCGGGAACTTTATCTTCGGGAATATTCGCAGTCCTTCCCGTTTTATCCGGAGCGCCTTTTTCCCACGCGTTCATCGCGCGCTCGGCTTTGCGCGTGGCAAAACGCGGCTCTTTGTCCTGCAGCATTGCGGCGCGCTTGAAGATATCCTTTTTGAAAGGAAGCAGATTATCTTCAAAGCTGATACCGGTACCGACGCCGGCGTGCAATATGGGAGCGATCTCTTTATTCTTCCCGTTATCGCCAATGATATCGAGTTTGTATTTAAGACCTCCCCGATCTTCGTATGCCGCCTGCGTGTCCTGCTCGTATTGCGTATAATCTTCCAATGCAAAATTGTTGGCATATTCGAGAAGCTCGGTGATATACGTCGCATGGAGATCATAGTAATCTTCCGCTGTGTCGGCTTCGTATTCAAAGGGATCAGTCTGACCTTGAAAAAGGATTTCACCGGAGAGCAGCCGTGCGGTGATATCCTTAACGGTCTCGATACGCTCTTCGTAGGTTTTTCCGTTCAGCCGTTTCAGTATTTCGGCTACCGCACCAAAATTGTGCGAACCTTCGATCTCGGTCATATCGTCGCTCACGATTTTCCGATCTGTGGTGAGAGCGATATCCATGACGTCCTTATACGCGGCGTATGCTACGCTCATCCCTTTATGGTGGGCTTTCCTCACTATATCTTCCGATTTATTCGGATCAAATACTATTTCGGTCGGCTGTTTCTTGGCGGGTACGATGGGGGGCATATACAAATTCTCCTTTTTTTATTTTTTTAACTTTCTGCCATAGGATAACACGTCGAGTACACCGGAAGTGCACCGCAGCAAAATATCAGTCGAGGGTTCTCAGGAAGTCGATGCAGCGCTTGACTTCGCCGAGACCGTTCGGATCGAGTCCTTCGGATTCGATGACCATAAGGACGTTATTCTTGATAGCCCATTCGCGGACTGCCTTGACGGGCGCTTCGCCCGAGCCGACCGATTTGCCGATCGCGCCCTTCGTCGCGGTATCGTATTTGCGGTACTGCTTCGGCGTGCGGAAACCGTCTTTCAAGTGAATGACGCGGATGCGGTCCTTGATGCCGTCGAGGAACGGGATCACGTCGATCCCCGCGTTGAACGCCCAGAACGTGTCGATCTCAAGCTCGATCTTCGTGTTTTCGATGATCTCGTTCTCGATCACCTTGCCGTAGGGCGTCGGCAGGAATTCGGCGGAATGATTGTGATAACCGAGCGCGATGCCCTCGGCACCGAGAATCTTCTCCGCCTCGTTGAAAAGGGCGATGTTCTCGTTCATCTGCTGAAGCGTTCCCCACTTGGCGCCGGGGACGATCAGATTCCCGCATCCGATCTTATGGTGATAGTCGATCGTTCCGGCGATCTGATCCGGTTTGATCGCGTCGACTCCCGTATGCGTACCGGAGCAAACAAGACCGTACTCGTCGAGCCACCGGCGGATCTCTTCGGCGGGATGATCGAAAAATCCCGCGAATTCGATATAGCGGTAGCCCTGCTTCGAGACCTCTCTGAGAGCGCCCTCCATGTTGTATTTCGTGATGTCGCGCACGCTGTACATCTGCAGACCGTATTCAACTTTTGCCATAACGTTCTCCTTTTCAATTATTTGTCAAAAAAACGCCGAAAAGTGACTTTTCGGCGTTTTTCGATTGCATTAAGCGTTTTCGGTCTCTTCTGCGGGAGCTTCGGCAGCTTCATCCTGCGGCGCGATGAGCGCGCGGATGGAGAGCGCGATCTGATGCTTTTCCTCGTCGACCGCCTTGATCTTCGCCTCAACGACGTCACCGACGTGCAGAACTTCTGCGGGAGAAGCGAGCTTCTTGTCGGAGATCTCGGAGATGTGGATCAGACCGTCAACACCGGGAACGATCTCGGCAAACGCTCCGAAAGGAACGATGCTGACGACCTTGACGCTTGCGGTGTCGCCGACTGCGAACTGGCTCTTGAAGATGTTCCAAGGGTTGCTGTCCTCGGTCTTGCAGCTGAGGGAGATGTGATTCTTCTTCTCTGCGTCGAAGGACTTAACGTAAACTTCAAGCTGCTGTCCGACGGTTACGACGTCTTCGGGCTTCTTGACTCTTTCCCAGGACAGTTCGGTAACGTGGACCATACCGTCGACTCCGCCGAGATCGACGAACGCGCCGTAAGAGGTCAGGGACTTGACCGTGCCGACGTACTTCTTGCCGACTTCGATCTCTGCCCAGAACTGCTCGGCTGCCGCTTTTCTCTCTGCGTTGAGCACTCTGCGGATGGAAGCGACCGCGCGCTTCTTCTCCTCGTTGACGTCGATGATGATGACCTTCTGCGTCGTTCTTGCAAGAACGTTCAGATCGCCTTCCTTCGGGATACCGGTCTGACCTGCGGGGATGAAGACCTGCATATCGTCGATGTCGGCAAGCACGCCGCCGTTGACGATCTTCGTGATCTTCGCGTCGAGCACTTCGCCGGACTCAGACGCTTCCACGATGTGCTTCCAAGCGTTCTGACGCTTGAGGGGAGCGATGGAAAGATTTGCGACGCCGTCGGAATCCTTGACGTTCAGAACGGAGACTTCGATCTCGTCGCCGACCTTGTAAAGGTCGTTGACGTCGGCACCGGATGCACCCACAGCGTCGGAGACGCTGAGAATTCCCGTTACCTTCGATGAAAGGTCAACGTGGATCTCATTGTTGGAGATCGACGTGATCACACCGGAAACGATGGCCCCTTTATGTAATTTTTTCTGATTCAGCTCAGATTCCGCGAAAAGTTCCGCGAAGCTTTCTGCTCCTTCTTTGATTTCGCTCATTTTGTTTTTTACCTCCTCTATGATATAACCGGGCGTTGACGCGCCCGCCGTTATTCCTATTCTTACGGCCTTCGCGATTTTGTCGGTCGGAAGTTCCGACGCGTTCGTGACGAGAACGGTATTGGGCTGGCTCCTTTTCGATACCGCAAAGAGTTTTGCCGTATTGGAGCTTTCCCGACCGCCGATCACGAGCATCAGATCGGATGCCTTTGCAAGCCTTTCCGCCTCGTTTTGCCTCGTTTCAGTCGTACAGCATATTGTATCAAATATTTCAGAATAAGTAAAGGCTTTTTTGAAATATTTTTCAGATTTGTGCCATTCATCCAAATCAAACGTTGTCTGCGTGCATAAAATTGTGCGTTTTCTACAATCTTCGATTCGGGAGAGCGCTTCCGCGTTTTCGGCGACGTAAACCTTTGCGGGAGAGCGGCTGACGATGCCTCTGACCTCGGGGTGTTCTTTGTTGCCGAGCACGATGAGAACGCTGTTTTCGTCCGCTTTTTCGGACGCGATCCTGTGAATCTTCTTGACGAACGGGCAGGTACAGTCGACGAAACGGAAATGCGGATACTTTTCCGCGAGTTCAACGAGTTTCTTTTCCGTTTCGAGCGTGATGCCGTGGGCGCGCACGACGACCGTTACGGGGTTCTTCTCCCCGCTCTTTTCCGCGATCGACGCAAGTTCTTCGTCGGACGTGACGAAAACGCCCCGCTTTTCGAGATCGT
>JAZLHQ010000267.1:0-4574 GCA_045616925.1 Eubacteriales bacterium
GATCGCCTGTGTCGCCGCAAATCGGATCGAACGCACGGAAAGTCCGTCCTGCGCACGGCAAAGGGAAGTCTGCACCGTCAGAACGGCTCCGATCACGGTCGAAAACACGATCGAGATCTGCAGATACGTCGATTTCATAAAGGAATTGATGCCCCTGAGGCGCCCGAAAGAAACGGTGCTGTCGGCGATCGTCGAAGCGGTCAGTACCTTCAGAAGCGGCAGAAGCGCCTTTTCCGTTATTGCTTCGGTCACAGTCGTCAGAATTCCGAGCCAGAGCGTGCCGGAGGCGGCGGTCGTCACGTAGCCGCACGATAAGTAAGAAGCGCAGGAGAAGGCGGAAAATGCCGTCATGAATTTGATCAGTTGGCGCGCGTAAGTTTCCGTGAGAGCGATAAGCTCCGTGATCGTCGGCAGTAATAAAAGGCAGCAGACGGTCGTCGAAACGACGTTCATAACGTTCGGCTTTTCCTCGGCAGCGAGTTGTCCCGTAAATACGGACGCGATCACCGTATAGCCGATCAGAACGCCGGATACGCGCAGAGCGAATCCGAACCCCGATTCGAAGATCTCGGAAAGCAGGGAAGAAAAATCCCCGCCGTCCGCATTTTTGAAGAGAAAACTGAATTTTTCGGGCGCGTTTTCGTATAAAACGTCGAACTCGTTATCTTCTGCGAAAATTCCGGTACCGAGCGATAAAAAAAGCAAAAAAGATACGCAGAATATGAAGAGAACTTTTTTCATATCACGCTTCTCTGACCATTTCAAGGCAGACGGAGATCACCTCGCCCGCAAGCGGAAAGGCGAGCGAGATCAATGCGCATCTGCCGAGAAAATCGACGCCTTTGGAAGCGGAGGTAAGATCCGCTTCGCGGCACAGATCCGAACTGACTCCCGATACGAGGCTGATGCCCGCGCCCTTGAAAAGATAGGGAAGATAATTCCCGATATTCTCCCATTCGTTTCCGAGCGCTTTGATCCCGATAAGGACGGGATTCAGAAGGATCAGCGCCTCCGAAACCGTCACGACGCAGAAGAAAAAAGACAATAGCGGACTCAAACTG
This sequence comes from Eubacteriales bacterium, assembly GCA_045616925.1. Classification (GTDB taxonomy): domain Bacteria; phylum Bacillota; class Clostridia; order Oscillospirales; family CAG-272; genus JAZLHQ01. Next base: position 1,062 of record JAZLHQ010000267.1, read on the forward strand.
CATTTGAGTTCCTTCAGGATGAAAGCGCCGGCAGAAACGAGGAGCGAGAGACCGAAGAGAACGCCGATCTTCATAATCCGAAGAGCGAGCGGATCGTCGTCAAGAGGTCCGAGACCTGTCCGACGAGCATGATGAGAACGATCACGACGCCGGCGACGGATACCATCACCGCCTGCTCGTCTCTGCCCGTTTTTGCAAGGATCTGACACGCCGCCGCGACGATCAGACCGATCCCGACGATCTTCAAGAGTAAAGCAGTATTCATAAGTACCTTCCGTTTCGTCGATTTCCCGTTACAGGAGCAGAATGACGGCAATAAGACCCGTGAGCATTCCGAGCGAAGGGTATAGCTTCCTTTTTTTTTCGGATAATTCCATTTGCTTGTCGTATTCCTTTTCAAGCCGCGTGATCTCGTAGGAGCAGAGGGATACGGTATCGGAAAGAGGCAAAGATCCGAGTTTTCGGCAGAAACTATGTACGTTTGTTTCGAAAAACAGACGTTTTTTGTGCTTTTCGTAAGCAAACGCAAGCCCTTCGTTTTGAAGATCCCGCGTGAATCCGATTTCGGTGAGCGCCGGCGGATCGAAATCCGCGTAAATATCGTTCAGCGGCAGGTGCATATAGGAGATTTTATCGCGGATCATACGCAGAAAATCGAGAAACTCAAGGGAGCAGTCCTGCCGTTTCTTTTCGGAACGCGAGAGGGCAAAGCCGAGCATCGCGGAGGCTGAAAAAATGAGAAAAGAGCCGACGTAGATATGCGTCATGAGATCTCCTCTTTCGACGTAAACGAAAAGTTCATTTTGCTGCCGACGCGTTTGATCCCGACGTAGCAGTCAAACGCGTAGGCTTCGTGCAGGATGCGGATGCTCGGCCGCGTCAGAAGCTCCGATAAGCGTCCGGCGTGCGCGGTCGCGATGATCGGAACGCCCGCGTTCTGCGCAGACAGAATGGATTTCGCTTCTTCAAAACTGCCGATCTCGTCGCAGACGACGTATTCGGGTGCCATCGTGCGCACGGCAAGCTCCATTCCGACGGCTTTCGGATAGCCGTCGTAAAGATCTACCTGATCGCACGCGCGCACGTCGGCGTTTGCGATCTCGGAACGGGTGTCGATCAGCGCCACGCGTTTCAGATGCGGCGGACGGGAAAGCGTCAGAACGAGATCCCGAAGGACGGTCGTCTTGCCGGCGCCGGGCGGGGAATAGATGAGAAGACTGTCCGCGTAGCCGGAGGCGCGGATATGCTCCGATATGCGCGCACTGATCCCGTAGATCTTTTTCGGAATGCGGATATTGAGGGATGTATAATCGTAAACGGCTGTCACGCGGTCGTTTTCCGTGACGGCTCTTCCCGAAACACCGATGCGGAATCCGTCGCGAAAGACGATATATCCGTTCGCGATCGTGTCTCCGTGCGCGTGCAGAGACCCGCCGCAGAGCGCCGTCACGGTATTTTGCAGATCATCGGACGATATGCGCAGATTCGTCGGGAAATTGCCGGTGAGAAGCGTCAGCGAGATCTGACGGTCTGATCTCAGACGGATCTCGGTACAGTCGGGATGATCGCTTATGAGTTTCAGAAGACCCGGCGAGACCGAATCGGGGAGCAATTTGAGAACGGCGAGCAGATTGTCTTCCAAGTTCTTCCTCCGGCGCTTTCGTTTGGTAGAATATATGACGGCAAGTCCGCGGATTATGACTGATCATAAACGCAAAAGCTTCCGCGTTTGAAGGCGGAAGCTTCGCTGTCGTTTTTGCTTATTTTGCGGAAGAGCCGTTCTCGTACTGCTCGATCATTTTCTTGACCATCTGACCGCCGACGGAACCTGCCTGACGGGAGGTCAGTTCGCCGTTGTCACCCTGATTCAGCGTGACGCCGACGTCGCTTGCTGCCTGCTTCTTGAGCTGCTGAAGATCCTTCTTCGTTTCCTTGCTGTTCTTAGCCATTTTGATTATCTCCTGTTTCTATTTCATCGTTCGGAGCATTGGCTCCGAAGATAGTATTCGCGATCGTACCGACCGAATACGAGGAATTATTTGTTAAAAATACGCAAAACCTCTTTACAAAAATCACGGTTCGTTGTATAATATAAAAAATACGTATATGGAGAAACACTATGAAAAAGCAAATCGCAATCCGTATGCTCGCGCTGCTTCTGGCAGTTCTTTTCATCGTTCCGATCGCGTCCTGCGGCAAGAAGGATGAGAACAAAGAGAAGGAAGAGACGTTCATCGCCAAAGATATGAAGATCGGCGATCAGGCACTATCAAACGTCCGCATCGTCTATTCGGGCAACGACGAGGACAAGGCAGTCAACGCGGCGGATAAACTCGCGGCTTACGTTAAAGAGTACGCGGGCGTCGAAATGAAGACCGTATCCTTTGCGGGCGCCGGCGAGATCGGCACCGATATCGTGATCGGCAATACCGATCTTTCTGCGGATCTTACCGCAAAATTGAAGGGAATCCTCGATTATTCCGTTAATTTCGTTGACGGCAAGCTTCTTGTATGCGGTACGAACGAGTGGGCGCTTCTCGGCGCCGTCGAGCAGCTCAAGAACGATTTCATTTCGAAGGGAACCGATATTCCCGCCGATTACGCCGTGACCGGCTCCGCGATGGGACTTCAGATCTCCGAGCGCACGAAGGGCTCGAATTTCCGCATTATGACCAATAACGTATGGGATCGCGATAAGAACTGCAACAAGTGGGCGGCGATCGGCGAAAACTGCTCTGCAGAGGTCAGATCCGTCGGCTTTGCTTCCGTCTATATGGCTTACCGTCCCGACGTCATCAACTTCCAGGAAATGTCCGTTCTGATGATCTCCGAGATCCAAAAGAATATGGATAATTGCGGCGTTCATTACGAACTGCTCTATAAAGATCGCCTTGAAGCTGGCGATACCTGCATCCTGTATAACCCCGAAACCGTAGAACTGCTCGATTCCGGCAATCACGCTTATACGTACGGCAACAACAAGAATTCCAAGGGCTATACGTGGGGCTATTTCAAGCATAAGGAGAGCGGCGAATTCTTCTGCACGATCTCCTCTCACCTCTGGTTCAAGTCCGACACGTCCGAGCCGGGAAGCTCCGAAATGCGCCGTAAGCAGAGCCTCGAGATCGTTGCGATCGCGACCGAACTGAAGGACAAGTATAACTGCCCCGTGTTCTTCCAGGGCGACCTCAATATGAACACGAAGGAACCGGGCTACGTCGCGCTCCTCTCGGGCGGATTTGAGGACAACTACGTCTTGTCGAAGGTTTATAAGGATAATATCCGCGGCACGCACGCCTGCTCCGATAACGGTTTCTCACTTGAACTTGACAAAGGCGACTATACGGACGGCGCGATCGACCATATGCTCGTTATGAACAAAGGCGACGCCGAGTTCTTCACGTTCAATCACGTCAATATCGACTTCTATTTCAAGCTTTCCGACCACCTGCCGCTCTATACGGACGTCAAGCTCGGAAAATAATACCGGAAGCGGTGGGCATTTCTGCCCAC
>JAZLHQ010000268.1:0-7617 GCA_045616925.1 Eubacteriales bacterium
TCGAGTTCGTCAGCGTCTGCGATCAGAGCGAACGGATCGAGAAACAGCGCGTCGCCCGCGAGGATCGCGGTCGCTTCGCCGTACACTTTATGATTGGTGGGTTTTCCGCGTCTCAAATCGTCGTCGTCCATCGCGGGCAGATCGTCGTGGATGAGCGAGCCTGCGTGGATCATTTCGATCGCCGCCGCGAGCGGCAGAGCGGGTTCTTCGTCACCGCCGAGCGCTTTGCAGAAAGCGGAGACGAGAAAAGCGCGGATCCGCTTTCCTCCGCCGAGAACGCTGTATAATACGGCGTCCGTGAGTTTCTGATAATCGGGATCGCCGGCGTCGCAGACGGCTCCGAGCTTACGGTCGACGATTTTTGCGTATTCCTTGATTTTTTCTTCGATTTTCATATCCTTATTCCTCGAAAGTCTGCTCCGTTTTCTCGCCGTTTTCGCCTTCGACGAGGATTTTCACGCGCTTTTCGGCGTTTTCAAGTTTCCCGTTGCAGAATTTGACGAGCTTGACGCCCTCTTCGAAGAGTTCCATCGACTCATCGAGCATCGCGCTTCCGTCGTCGAGCGCGCCGACGATCTCTTCGAGCCGTTTCAGCGCCTCTTCAAAATTCATTTCTTTCTTCTTTTCAGCCATTTTTTCCTCTTTCAGTCGACGGTCGCGCCGATCGCGCCGTCCGACGTTACGATCTTCAGTTTGTCGCCGCTCCCGACGTCGTCGGCTTTTTTGACGAGTCGCTTACCCGTATAGACCGCCGAATAGCCCCGCGAAAAGACTTTCAGAGGACTCAGCGCGTCGAGCTTCGCTCCTTTTTCGGAGAGCGTCATTTTCTTTTGCAGAACGATTTTTTCGAAAGTTCCGTTCAGTTTTTTGGAAAGATCGGAAAGCTGCGCCTTTTTTTCGTCGATCAGCGTATGCGGCGAACGGATCGCCGGAGACGTCGACAAAAGCTGCAGCTGCATTTTGTAGCTTTGGATCGGCTCCATAACGCACGGAAGCATTTTCGTTACGATATTATTGAATTTCCGTACGAGATCACCGGTTTCCGGTGTCGCGAGTTCCGCCGCCGCGGAGGGCGTCGGCGCGCGCATATCCGCGACGAAATCGCAGATCGTGAAATCCGTTTCGTGTCCGACCGCCGATATGATCGGGATCTCGGAACGATAAACCGCGTACGCGAGGCTCTCCTCGTTGAACGCCCAAAGGTCTTCGATCGAGCCGCCGCCGCGTCCGACGATGAGGACGTCCGCGCTCTTCGTGCGGTTGAACCAGCGTATGCCTTCGGCGACCGACTCCGCGGCGCCGCTTCCCTGCACGAGCGCGGGATAAAGTACGATCTTCGCGTACGGAAATCTTCTCGTCGCGATATTGATGACGTCGTGAACGGCGGCGCCGGTCGGCGACGTCACGACGCCGATCACGGACGGGATCTTCGGGAGTTTTTTCTTATGTTCTTTGTCGAAAAGACCGTTCGCCGAGAGCTTCCGCTTCATCTGCTCGAACGCGAGCGCGAGTGAGCCGATGCCGTCCGGCTGCATTTTTTCGACGTAGATCTGATACTGTCCCGTCGGTTTATAGACGCATACGCGTCCCGTTACGATCACCGAGAGATCGTTTTCGGGCTCGAACGCGAGATTCTTCGCCGACGAGCGGAACATCACCGCAGCGATCACGGACCCTTCGTCCTTGATCGAGAAATAGAGGTGTCCCGTCGAATGTTTTTTATAGTTGGAGATCTGACCCTTGACCGTCACGTTTTTGAGAAGCTTGTCGGTTTCGAGTTTTCCGCCGATATATTCGTTCAGTTCGGATACGGTCAAAACCGTAATATCCTGCGCCATCCGACCGTCTCCTTTCGATTATTACGAGAGTCTGCCTTCAAATTTTTCGCGGCATAAAACGGACACGCCCGCCGCGTTGTCCGCGGAAAACGCGGGTTCGGAAAAATACACGTTTGGACGCTTGGCGAGTTCCTTCTGGAAGACTTGGTTGCTCATCACGCCGCCCGCGTAAACGATCGGCAGATCGGGATATTCCCCTTTCAGCGATTCGCTCAGTTTATCGAGCGTTCTCAAAACGCTTTTGAGAGTGTAGCCCGCGATCTTCGCTTTGTCGACACCTTTCGAGAGCATCTCCTGCGCCTTGTTTTCAAGCCCCGAGAGATTGCATTCGAGTCCGCGTACGAACGTGCGGCAATCGCATTCCTCAAACGGTGCCGCGTTCTTTTCAAGCGCGGGGCCGCACGGGAAATCGTAACCGAGCAGGACTCCGACGCGGTCGATGATCTGCCCCGCGTTGAGATCGAGCGTTCCGCCGATTTTTCGGATCGAAGCGCCTTCGACGAGCAGGATCTCCGTCGTGCCGCCCGATACGTGGAACGCACAGAAGCGGTCGTTCAGAAGATCGAGTCTTCCTGCGGAATAAAGCGCCGCAGCGACGTGTCCGCGCTGATGGGAAAAACGGTAAAGCGGCACGCCGAGGGTCGACGAGATCGCTTCGGCAGCCGAAATGCCGGCGAGAAAGCACGGCATATAGGAGCCTTCGACGTCACGCGGATAAGCCGAAACGCCGACGGCGGAAATTTGCTGTTTTCCGAGTTTTTCAAAGAGCTTCGGCAGGTTGACCGTGTGCGAAAAGAGCGCGTCCGACTGCCGGATCCCGCGCTCGCCGCTCTTGACGCGAACGGGTTCCTTCAGCGATACGAGGACGCCGCTTTCGTCTGAAAGCGCCAGAGACGTCGTATAATTGCTCGTGTCGATTCCGAGAAAAAGGCTCATTTTTCGTCCTTCTTGAGTCCCTGATTGCGCGCAACGGTGTTCAATACGCCGTTGATAAAGGCGGGAGATTTATCGTCGCCGTATTTTTTGGCAAGCTCTACCGCCTCGTTGATCGAGATATTGACAGGGATCTGATTATAGATCATTTCGTAGACCGAAACGCGCATGATCGCGAGCGAAATCTTGGTGAGACGCTCGAGCTTCCAGCCGTGCGCCTCCTTCGAGATCATCTCATCAAGCTCCGCCGCGTGCTCGAAAATTCCCTTGAACGAAGATTCGATATAAGGGTCCTTGAGATCGCGTTCGGCGGATTCGATCTTCAGAAGCTCCTCCGCGTTTTCTGTGCGCATCGCGCCCTCGTAAACGAGTTTGAACAGTTCTTCTCTGACTTCTCTTCTTGTCATATAAAGCCGTGCCTTTCTATGTAAATCCATTTTTGTCCGTTATTTTCGCATTATTGCATATTCCTTAATATTATACAACTTTTTTTGCATACTGTCAACAGTTTCATGAGAAATAAATCCATCTTTTCAAAAAACCGATACGGCGGAAATCCCCTGCCGTATCGGTTTTGGATCCGTATCTTCCGCGTCAGCGGACTTCGGGCACTTCGTCGTCGCGTCTGAACAAAAGCGAAATGCACCAGATGGCGGAAAGGCCGACCAGAACGTAAATAACGCGGGAAACGACGGCGGTCTGTCCGCCGAAGATCCACGCAACGAGGTCGAACTTGAAAAGTCCGACGAGCCCCCAGTTGATCCCGCCGATGATCGTAAGGACCAATGCGATTTTATCAAGCATTTTTTCATTCTCCTTTTTGCAAAGCGTTCGCGTTGCGATATTAGAATGACTGAAAAACTGCCCGAATATACGAAAAACGGCAGTGAAATACTGCCGTTTCCGTTAAAATATGTCAGTTTTACGATTCGGGTTTCTCTTGGGGTTCCGGCTCCGGAATGGGGATCGGAGTCGAGCCGAAGTTGACGTCGATGCTGCCTTTGTGGCAGGCGATCTTCAGAGAGCCAGGATGCTCCGTACCGTCGGACGTATTGAGCGTCTTTTCCTCAAGCATGATGCCGCCGACGGAGATCGTTCCGTCCGGCGTACTGAGGCGTGCCGCATAGTCGGTAAAGAGATAATTGACGTTGAATTTGAAGGTTTCGATATCCGTCGTTTCGATCTCTACCGCCTTCGCGTAGAAGTTGAGATAAACGTTATCGGATTTCTGCATCTCGGCGGTGTAGGAATTCGTCTTCACGCCGTTATAGGTGTACTTGTCGCCGAAGGATTTGACGGAGAAGGTTTCGGCCGTCGTTCCGATCCACGTGACCGTGCTCTCTTTGGTATCGACGATCACGTTGGTCGCCGTGATCTGCGAAAGCTCGACGGTCGAATCGTTGAGGGTCAGTTTGACGTCCTGCCCGTCCTCAAAGCCCGCAATACGGGCAACGGATCCTGTTCCCTTGAAGTTGATCTGCTTGAGCTGCTGGTCGGCGGCAACGTTGATGCGCACGATGCGCTCGCTGTTGCCCTTATCGACGAGATACGCGCGGATCGTCTGCCAGACGCCGCCGAAGCGAACACCCGTGCCGTCGAAGCTGATATAGTCGGAAAGCGAAATATCGTTCGACACGGTGAGCGTTTTACCCGTGACGTTGCAGATATAGCGGCTCGTCAGGAAGTTTTCGAGAACGACGTAAGAGGAATCGCCGCCCTTCGTCATCTCGATCCTGCAATCGGAAAGGTTGATCGAAACCGTCGTCAACTCGTCCCCGTCGAAAGGATAACGGACGATCGTGTTGCCGTCGGCGTCCACGGAATAACCGTCGATCACGCCGTCGTTTGCGGCGTTTTTGCGTGCGTATTTGCAGAGGAAGAATCCGCCGAGCACGAGCACGACCGCTATGATCAGAGAAATAATCGAAGTCAGTTTCACAGGGTATCACATCCTTTCCGGAGTTTTTTGCCGAGGCCGTTCAGTTTGCGGGTTATGAAATGGAAAAGTCTTCCGAAAAGTCTGTAAATGAAGGGGATCAGACGCACGGCGGCGTTATAGCAAAGGATGCCGCCGATCATCGTCGCTCCGATAAAGATGAGAGCAAGTCCGATCTCGTGGATGCCGGATACGCGCTGTCCCGTTACGAATTGCACGGCGCCGAAGACGATCGTGACGAGCGAGAGAAGCGAGCCGCCGAATACGACGAGCAGGGTGAGGCATACGAGCGCGAGGATCCCGATCGCAAGCAGGACGTAAACGCCCGCGAACGCGGAAACCGCCGCGACCGCGACCGCAAGGATCAGCGGGAGAAGAATGGCAAACAGCGTCCAGAAAACGATCGACGACTGCACTTTGTCGGAGTTCGACGAATTGAACACCTTATAATAAACACCGGAGAGCGGCTTGCCGGAGTCCTGCGCAGGCGTGTCGTCGCCGACGACGGTCATCGACGCGGGAACGGACTGCGTGCTGGTTTTCGTCTTTTCGTTCTCTTTCGATTTTCCGGAGTCTACCGACTTCGTGACCGTGCGGGTCGCCTCGGTATCGCCGGCTTCCTCCACGTGATCGCTCATGATCTTGGAAACCGCCTGATTGGCGTTCTCAACGGTATAGAATGCGCTGCGTTTGTCCTCGGGCAGAGAGTCGATGAACTCTTTGATCTCGGCGAGCTTGCGCTCGACGTAATCGCCCGGGATATCGGTATGTGAAAGTTGTTCCGTCACATAGCCGTAATATTCTTTGGCATCCATAATGATGTCCCCCTGTGAATAAATTTGATAAAACCCTTGAAATCGGAGTCGTTTTCGTATATAATGGAAACAAGCGTAACGTTTACGCGGATTTCAACCCAAGAAAGGTATTTTGCCCTATGAGAATGAGAAAGAAGAAAAACCGGGAAGGCCGACTCGAAGCGTGCAGCGAATGGCTGCTGAAAACGCCGGAGGACGTGCAGAATCTTTCCGGGCATTTTCCGATCGAAATAGAGATCGGCTGCGGAAAAGGCGGTTTCATCACGCAGATGGCGATGAAGCATCCCGAAAAGCAGTATATCGCGGTCGAACTGATGACGGACGCAATCATCACGGCGCTTGAGAAATGCCGCGATCTCGACATTCATAACGTCCGGTTCTTAAATTGCAACGCGTCTTCCCTGCCGGAATATTTCAAACCCGGCGACGTTTCGGTCATTTATCTGAATTTTTCCGATCCGTGGCCGAAAGCGAAGCACGCGAAGCGCAGGCTGACTTACCGCACGTTTCTCGAATGCTACAAGCGTATTCTGACCGAAGACGGAAGGATCGAATTCAAAACGGACAACCGCGCGCTCTTCGATTTTTCCCTTCCCGAAATGGAAGAGAACGGTTGGATCCTTTCGGACGTCTGCTACGACGTACACAACAGCAAATACGCCGCCGAGAATATCGAAACGGAATACGAGAAAAATTTCTCGGCGAAAGGTTTCTCGATCAACCGCGTTGTTGCAAAACGGAAATGAATCCTTTAAGAACGAGGGGCGAACATCGACGTATACGTCTGTTCTTCCCTCTTCTTTTTTTGCTTCGATGCTAAAATCAGAAGAACCGGGATCGAGACGACGAGATACAGAACTGAATAAAGAAGGATGAGGACGAGCGGACTTGCGCCAGTATTCTTTCCGAAGACCGTGAAAACGACGATCAGCGAGGCAAGGACCGCGAGATAATGCAGAACCGCGCGCAGGAAAAGCGAATACTTTTCGACGGAGAAAATCAGATTGCAGGCGGCGATGAGGATCGACAACACGAAAAACATAAAGAACGAGCCTACCTGCAGGGCGGGATCTTCGTTATCCGTGATCAGTTTGGCAAGCAGCATGAAAAGAAGCGTCAGACACGTAAAAATCGCGCACGCGGGATAAAGGATCCTTTTGACGATCGTTCCGAAGATTTTCATATCCGCGCTCCTTTCAAATAATCATACTGCGCATATTAACGCATAATATCAATGATCCTATTATAGCACCGATTTTGAATTTTGCAAGGGGTCGGGCGAAAAATACACACATTGTTCAAATTTCTTTCTGCCGACATTGTTAAAAAATTGTAAATAATCGAATAAATGATTGTATTTTTGAAAGAATATGATATAATATTCGCACCCAAAAATTTATTACATTATGGAGGAAATTTATGTCTAAGAAAAAGTATTGCTACCTTTTCTCCGAAGGCAACGCAAGCATGCGTGAGCTTCTCGGCGGTAAGGGCGCAAACCTGGCCGAAATGACCAACATCGGTCTGCCTGTTCCGCAGGGCTTCACCATCACCACGGAGGCCTGCACGCAGTATTACGAAGACGGAAGACAGATCAATGACGAAATTATGGCTGAGATCTGGAAGAACGTCGCAGAGATGGAAAAGATCAACGGCAAGAAGTTCGGTGATCTCGAGCATCCGCTGCTCGTTTCCGTTCGTTCCGGCGCACGCGCATCCATGCCCGGTATGATGGATACCATCCTGAACCTCGGTCTGAACGACGACGTCGTCGCCGCTATGATCAAGGGCAACCCCGATCCCAAGTTCGAAAGATTCGTTTACGACTCTTACAGAAGATTCATTCAGATGTTCTCCGATGTCGTTATGGAAGTCGGCAAGAAGTATTTTGAAGAACTGATCGACCAGATGAAGGCTAAGAAGGGCGTCAAGTTCGACGTCGAACTTACCGCTGCAGACCTGAAAGAGCTTGCAGGTCAGTTCAAGGCTGAGTACAAGGCAAAGATCGGCGAGGACTTCCCCTCTGATCCTAAGGTTCAGCTTTACGAAGCAATCCGCGCCGTATTCCGCAGCTGGGACAACCCCCGTGCGAACG
>JAZLHQ010000269.1:0-2736 GCA_045616925.1 Eubacteriales bacterium
AACGGCGTTTCGCCGGAAAAAATCCTTGCGGAGGAAAAATCGACCTCTACGCGCGAAAATCTTCTTTACTCAAAAGAGATCCTCGATACGTATTTCGACGGAAAAGCGTACCGCGCAGCCGTTCTGACGAGCGATTTCCACGTTTACCGCGCGCTGAAGATCGCGGACGCTTTGGAGATCGAAGCCTCGGGCGTCGGCTCGAAGGCGGCCCTTTACGCATATCCCATGTACCTTTTGCGGGAAGCCGCGGCGATCCTCGAATCGTGGCTTTTCGGCATCATATAACGCAGCGAAAGTAGGAGAAAAAATGGTTTACATCGTTTACAACCCGAAAGCAGGCAAGAAATCCGAAGAAGCGTCGCTCAGCGTAGAAAAGCGCTTTGAAGGCAAAGAGACGAAGCGTCTGACCGTCCTCGAGGCGGGCAATTACGGAGAAATGCTCAAAAAATGCGCGCCCGACGACGAGATCGTCCTCGTCGGCGGCGACGGAACGGTCAATCTCTTTATGCAGATGACCCGCGGACTTGATTACGTGCAGAAGATCTGGCTCTACAAATGCGGCACGGGCAACGATTTTCTGAGAGACCTCTGCGACAAAGAGGCGGACGACGGAATGATCGTCGAAATGAACGAATATCTGAAAAATCCGCCGGTCGTCACGGTCAAGGGAAAGGAATATCTTTTCCTCAATAACGTCGGCTTCGGCATCGACGGACAGGTCTGCACCAAAGCCGAGGAACAGATGGCAAAGGGCAATACGGATATCGACTATACGAAGCTCGCGATCGGCTGTCTGCTGAAATCCTTCCACCCCGCGGACGTCGAAGTCACGGTCGACGGCAAGACGGAGACCTTCAAAAAAGTCTGGCTCGCTCCCGCGATGAATGGCAGATACTACGGCGGCGGTATGAAGATCTCCCCCGAACAGGATAGAAAAGGGGACACGATCTCCGTCGTTCTGTTCCACGGCTCGGGCAGAATCCGCACCTTGATGATCTTCCCGAAGATCTTCAAGGGCGAGCACGTCAAGTACACGAAGAACATCACGATCCTCAAGGGGCACGATATCCACGTGAAGTACGCGATCCCGCAGGACGTTCAGATCGACGGCGAACTCATCCGCGACTGCACCGAATACACGGCGCATAAGGCGTAAAAGAAGCAAGTCGATAAAAAGCGAAAAGCCGCCTTTCGGCGGCTTTTCGTTATTTTTTGTCTATTTTTCCGACGAGTTTGTCGTAAAGCTCACTCTTTTTAAGGGACGCGCGGTAGGCACCCTCGTAGTTGAGCGTCGCGCGGTACGCGCCTTCGAGATCGGACAAAACGAAGTAGAGGAAAACGGGCTCTTTTTCTTCCTCAAGCTCCGAAACCAGCTCCGTCAGAAGCTCCGCCGCACGGTCGGCATTGTGCGCCGCCGCCGAAAGACGTGCGTTGATGTGCTTGCGCATCTGCGGATTCTTGATGCGCAGTTCGTCGAAAAGACGCGCGGCGCTCTCGGTCGTCTCCGGCTTGTCGGCGTCGATCATGTGCAGGATGTGCAGATAGAGCGACGTTTCGTGCATACGCGAGAAAACTCCGTCCGCAAGTCCGTCGACGTCTGCGGGCAGACGTTTTTCGTACAGCGCGTCGATCATGGAAAGATACATCCGGATGCCGTTTTCGACGTTTTCGTGCGGATAAAACGTCTTCGAAGAATAGACGTTTGCGGCGAGAAGCGCGTCCCGCGCTTCCGCAAGTCGTCCGTCTTCGAAACACGAACAGCCGATGTGATAATAGCAATCGGCGAGGATCAGCGCAAGCTCGTTGTCGGAGGCGGGAAGTTTTCCGCATAGCTCCGCGCATTCCTCGTACGCGTGCCGCCCGTAGGCGTCGAGGATCGCGTCCATCGAGCCGAGCTTGCAGAACGCGAGCAGATCGTCCGTCTCGGTGAGAAGGTATCCCGGCGGGACCTGCAATTTTTCCGCGATATAGTAGATCGTCGAAAGAGAGGGATTCGCGCTGCCGTTCTCGATCTGACTCAGCATATTGCGGGTCATGAAATCGCCGCAGAGAGAGGACTGCGTGATCCCCATTTCGTTGCGTAAATATCTGATTTTTTCGCCTGTTTTCATAAGATCCTCCAAAATGGTAAACGTATTTTACCATATCGCTCCGGAAAAGTCAATAAAAACGCGCAAAATCAGCGTAAAAATCGAGCGCCGTTTCCTGTATATGGGATTGAAGGGGAAAATCTTCGGCAAATTGCCGCAACGAAAAACTGAAGCGGAAGAAAAATCAACATAATTTGCACAAAACGGTTGAAAAATCGGCGCGAATGTGGTATAATAACCCAAACTATACTTGTGGAAGTGTGCTTATGGATCTCAAAAATAAAAAGACCTTGTTTGAATTCCTGCGTTACTGTATCATCGGCGGCATCTGCGCCGTGATCGATCTCGCGGTCAACTACGTTTCGCTTTACTATATTTTCGGCAAAACGAAGGACGACACCCTCTACGTTGCCCTGAGCGTGACCCTCGGCTTCGTCTTCGGCATCGTATTCAACTATATCCTTTCGAATATCTTCGTTTTCAAGAGCGAAGAGCAGAAGAAGAAAGGGAAGACCGTCAAGGCGTTTCTGATCTACCTGCTCGTCGGCGTCATCGGCTTCGGACTTACCGAAGGACTGACGATCCTCGGCACGAAGATCATCGGCGACGAAGGCATCTGGTATCTCGTTATGTCCTGCTTCGTCAA
>JAZLHQ010000270.1:0-11665 GCA_045616925.1 Eubacteriales bacterium
CTTTTCGCTGCGTTTTGCGTCAAATACCTTCATAATCTTTTCGCAGGCATCGAAGATCTCGCCGCAGGCGAGGCGATTTGCGTTCTTCTCGAACTCGTCGACGGCGAGCAGGTAAGCGAGACTGAACATCGGAATCGGCCAATCGGAGCCGGACGGCGCGCAGAGCGGCATAAGTCCGTCCGCTCTCTGCCCCTTTGCGAAGAGCAGAAGATTCTTTTCGGGATAGTCGTACTCGCCGAAAGCGTAGTACCCCGAGAGCATCTGATTGCGGCTGTCAAGCACGTAGAGCGCCTGCTCGCGGTGCGGACCGTCCTCGTAATGATCGTGCATACAGCAGCGGAGCGTGTGCACGCAGGTGTCGTAGATCATCTGCCGTCTTTCATCCTTACAATCGAACGGCAGGACGTTCACGGGATAGTCGACGGGGCGCAGAACAAACTCCGGCGCGTGTTCGCAGCCGGGCGCCTTCACCTCGACGTATCTGCACGCGATGGGCGTGAACGGGTTGAAAAAGTCGTTATTGCCGTTTTTCGGCGTAAACAAGAAGCTGTAATCGCGGCTTCTGAATCTGCGGACGCGGCCGCTCCAGATTGTCTCGCCCCACGTGACGGTCATCTCACGGCTTTCCGGAAACAGTCCGCGGATGCCGGGGTAGCCGACGGTCTCCTTGCCGAAATCGTACTGCCAGACGTCCTCATCGACCTTCGTGACCGACACCGCTTTGACGGGTTTCCCGATCGTCAGCGGCTTTACGGGGCGCTCGACGAACGTGCATTTCTTGTCGACTTCAACGGCATTTACGAAATCCTCCGCCTCTTTCGACGCGTCGAAAGCGAACGAAACGCCGTACTGAGAGTTCATCGGCTTGCAGAGTCCCTGCTTGTAACCGGGCGCCGGACGCACGAGCGTATCCGTGTCGCTGACGGCAACCGTCTCGCCGTTTTCCTTCAGTTCAAACCAAAGTCCCGGCTTTGCGGGATAATAGACGGACGTCGTCGTAATTCCGATATGCCAGACGACGATCGAGAGCTGATTGAGCCCTTTTCTCAAAAAAGGCTTCAGATCGACGGTCTCGACGGATTTGTAAAAGGGATAATCGGGATACTGCGAAGCGGGGACGTAACTGCCGTTGAGATAAACGGCGAACGCGCCGTCCGCCGAGAGGCGCAGAACGCAATCGGCGCTCGGGTCTTCGACCTCGAAAGTCTTGAAAAATTCGCGGTACGTGTCGTTTCCTTCGTCCTTCGACCAGATCCATTCGGGCTCCTTGCCGAGAAAATCGGTGCGGTAAGTAAAGCCGAACGCCTTGGCAAGATCCTTCATGCCCTGATCGGAGATCGTGTTGCGGTGCGGAAGACCTGCCTTCAGCATATAAAGCTGTGCCGCTTTTTCGACCGTCTCGACGAGTCCGAACGCCTCGTCGGGCGTTCTGCCGGCGCCGTAGATGCCGTGGATCGACCAGATGACGACGCGGTAGTCCTTCATTTTATTTGCGGTCGCGATCCCGATCTCGTTGTTGCCGCAGACCATCCACGGCAGAACGCCCACACCGTCCGGGAAGACGACGATGCACTCGGTGCACATCTGCCAAAGGGTATAGGTGAACGCGCGGTCCTCGAGCTTGTGGACCATCGTCATCGCGGTCAGATTCGTCGGATGCGTGTGCAGGATGATGCGGTTTTCGGGGCAGACCTTGAGGCGCTCGATATGGCTCATGATATGCGCCGGAAATTCGGACGTGAATCTGCCGCCGTCCGAAAAGCCCCACAGAAGCTCGGCACTGAGACCGTCCTCGGAGATCCGGACGACGCCGAGGTTGTTTTCGGGATCCTTCTGAACGTTTTTGAAATATTTGCCCGTTCCCGTGACGATAAACGAATGACCCGAGAGGAACGAAGCGTCAAAGCCGAGCGGGATCGTGCGGATCACGCCGCCGATCTCGTCGTACTCATTGAGGTCGAAATCGTCGAGCAGGTAGCTGACGTTGCCGCCGTTGCGCTCGTCCCAGCCGAGTCTGTACATATTGGTCGTCATTTCGACCATATCTTTTACGAAAGAAGATTCAAGGATTTTCATCGTCATTTTCTCTTTTCCAGTACGTTTTTCTCGTATTCGGCGATCTTTTCGTAGTAATCGTCGTCAAGTCCCTGCGATTTCAGGTACTTCTCCCAGACGTCGGAGAACGGAAGCGTCTTGCACTTTTCCTCAAGGAACATAAGCTGCGTCATATCCGCCTTGTCCTGCAATTCCGCCATCGTTTTCCACGGCGTCAGAAGCGCTTCGAGAAGCGCCTTCTGCATACTTCTCTGCCCCGTGACCCACGCGAAAATGCGGTTGATCGAAGCGTCGAAGTAATCAAGACCGATCATCACGCGCTCGCAGGCGTCGCATTTCACGATCTCGCCCGCGATGTCCCTGAGTTCGTCCGTGTAAAGCACGACGTGGTCGGAGTCCCAGCGAACGGGGCGCGTGACGTGCAGAGCGACGCGGTCGTAGAACGAAAGCAGCGCGGGGATCTTGTCGGCGACGTTTTCGGTCGGATGGTAGTGTCCGTTGTCGAGCAGACAGCAGATCCCGCGGCTTGCGGCGTAATTCTGATAGAATTCGTTGCTTCCGACGGTGTAGCTCTCGAGTCCGATGCCGAAGACCTTGCTTTCGACGCTCGGCACGACGAGTTCTTTGTCGTAATCATCGAGGATCTCGTCAAGCGATTTCTTGAGGCGCATACGCGGTCCGAGCCGATCGGCAGGGACGTCCTTGAGTCCGTCGGGGATCCAGATGTTGAGCAGAGAGGGCGTGCCCATTTCTCTTGCGAAATATTCGGCGATTTTCACGCAGCACTTGCCGTGGCGCACCCAGAAAGCGCGCACCACTTCGTCGGGGCTCGACAGGGAGAGTCCGTCCTTCATCATCGGGTGGCCGAAGTAGGTCGGGTTGAAATCGATGCCGTCAAGTCCTTCTTTTTTGGCGAAATCCACCCATTTTTCAAAGTGTTTCGGCTGATAAGCGTCGCGGTCGACTTTTCCGAGGTCGTCGCCGAGCAAGGCGTAACTCGCGTGGAGATTGAGACGCTTCTTACCGGGCATCAGAGAGAGGGCAAAATGCAGATCGGCGGTCAGCTCTTCGAAATTCCGCGCTCTGCCGGGGTAGTTGCCGGTCGTTTGGATGCCGCCGGAGAGAGATCCGGAGCCGTCGAAGCCGATGACGTCGTCGCCCTGCCAGCAGTGGATGCTGACGGGGATTTCCGCGAGTTTTTCGCAGGCTTTTTTCACGTTGATACCGTATTTTTCATATTCTTTGAGCATACCGTCACCTCGTAAAAGAGATATAATATTTATAGTATTTCATATTATTATATCACAGTCGGCATTTTTTGTCAATCGTTCCGGACGAAAAAATCGGGCTGATTTATTAACACAAAATTCATAATTATTGTGCCGATACCTCTTGCAAAATGGGAACGGATATGCTATAATGCTCTTTGCACGGATTGGAGAAGTACCCAAGTGGCCGAAGGGGGCGGTTTGCTAAACCGTTAGGTCGGAGATTTCCGGCGCCGGGGTCCGAATCCCCGCTTCTCCGCCATTGTAAAAAACCTCTTTTGTCAAATAGACGAAAGAGGTTTTTTACAATGATATCCGTTCCTTGTCGGAACGGGTGATATACCTTCGGTATGATATCGCACTTCGTGCGATGATATACGCCTGCGGCGTATGAAGGAACGGATATCATCATATTTGCCGCGAGGCAAATATATCATACCGAGCAAAGCGAGGTATATCATACGGCGTCCGCCGTATATCATATCGCCGTCAGGCGATATATCATTTACGGTGCAAATTATTCTGGTACAATATTGGCGGGGGCGGCAACTATGCAGGAAAACAAACTCGTTGATCTTTCGTTTGAGTTTGCAAAAATCATCGTGAATCTTGTTGATCGTATCAAAACACCGAAAAGTTCCTATATGATAGACCAACTTGCAAGAGCCGGCACCTCTGTCGGTGCGAACATACATGAGGCACAATATGCACACAGTAAAGCGGATTTCATTGCCAAATTGGAAATAGCTCTGAAAGAAGCCAATGAAACGAGTTATTGGTTGAAATTGCTTTTTGAAACCGGAAGAATAGATGACACTGAATACCAAAACGCAGAAAAACTATGCGGAAATATCCGCAGACTTTTGATTGCTTCCTGTTCTACAGCTAAAAACAGATTAACAACAAAATAAAACACATAATTGACAATGCTCATCCTTCGGATGAACTTTTTGAATGATGTGTTCAACGCGCAGCGCGGCACAACGTCACTATGCGTACATTTCCCGGAGGATCCATGTTCATCAAAAATTACGTAGGCTCAAAGGCGTTCTACAAGCGCGTTTTCGCGCTCACCTTGCCCATTATGATCCAGAACGCCATCACAAACTTCGTCAGTATGCTTGACAACGTGATGGTCGGCAGTATCGGCACCGTCGAGATGACGGGTGTTGCCGTCTCGAACCAGCTTCTGTTCGTCTTCAACCTCTGCATTTTCGGCGCGATCTCGGGCGCCGGCATCTTCGGCGCGCAGTTCTACGGTCAGAACGACCACGAGGGCGTGCGCCACACCTTCCGCTTCAAACTCATCTTCTGCCTCCTTCTGACGCTCGTCGGCATCGGCGTCTTCCTCGTCGGCGGCGAATGGCTCATACGCCGCTATATGACGGGCGAAGGCAACGCCGAAGATATCGAAAATTCCGTAAAATTCGCGAAAGATTACCTTTTGATCATGCTGATCGGTATGATTCCCTACACCCTCGCGCAGTGCTATTCAAGCACCCTCAGAGAGACGGATCACTCCGTTCTCCCGATGATCGCGGGACTCGCCGCCGTCGGCGTCAACCTGTTCCTCAACTACGTTCTGATCTTCGGTCACTTCGGCGCGCCGAAACTCGGCGTCAACGGCGCCGCGATCGCGACCGTCATATCGAGATTCGCGGAGCTCGGGATCGTCGCGATCCGCACCTTCGTCTGCCGGAAAGAGCATCCCTTCATCGTCGGCGCGTTCAGAAGTCTTTACGTTCCCGGCAAACTCGTCAAGGGCATTTTCTTGAAAGGTATGCCTCTGATGGTCAACGAGACCTGCTGGTCGGCGGGCATCGCGATCCTCAACCAGCGCTATTCCGTGCGCGGCTACGACGTCGTCTCGGCAAACAACATCTGCCAGACGTTCTCGAACGTCTTCGCGGTCGCATTCATTTCGGTCGGCGCCGCGATCGGCATCATACTGGGACAGCTCCTCGGCGCACGCAAAAACGAAGAAGCGTACGACACGGCGCGCAAGCTGATCGCTTTTTCGATCGCGATCAGCGTCGTCGTCGGAGGCATCTTCTTCGTTTCTGCTTCGTTTATTCCGGAAATTTACAACACGACCGATTCGGTCAAGGCGCTGGCGACGGACCTCATGCGCATTTACGCGCTGACGATGCCGCTCGACGCCTTCGCGAACGCCGCGTATTTCACCCTCCGTTCGGGCGGAAAGGTGCTGATCACCCTTCTCTTTGACAGTATGTTCGTCTGCCTTTTCTGCGTGCCGATCGTCTACGCCGTCAGCGAATTCACGGCGGCGTCCATTCTGTTCATCTACACGCTCGCGCAGCTGCTCAATATTTTCAAGGTCATTCTGGGATTCATCTTCGTCAGAAAACGGATCTGGATCCGCAACATCGTCGATTGAGCGAAATTAAGCGAGATTGAGTTTCTTGCGCATGAGACGCTCCGTCAGGAAGAAGAACAGAGTGCCGAGTAAAACGCAGACGCCGGAGGCGATCCACAAAACCGTCGTTACGTAGGTATAAAGTCCCGACGCACCGTCGGTTCCGAAGGCGCCGACCACGGTGCCGATCACGAAGATCTCAACGAGGATCGACGTCACGAAATGGAACAAAAAGATCATTCCGATCGCTGCGAGCAGTTTCTGCTTTTTCGCGATCACGGAGCCCGTGAAGATCGCGAAATCGTACGTCATCATCGAGCAGAGGGCGTAAGTGATCGCAAGAACGACGGCCGCCCAGAAGATCGCCCAGAATTCTCCGGGGATCTCAAGATCCTCTTCGACCTGAACGCCGCCGGTCATCAGAGACTGCGTAAATAAGATCAGAAACCCTCCGACGAACGCCGAAAGAAGGATCTCTGCGCAGCGGATGATCTCGGCAAGATACTTGGACAAAAGGATCGACGACGTTTTCGCCGGCAGCGTGAAGGTCAGGTACGCTTCGTCGGTCGCCGTGCTTTGGTAGAATCTCCAGAGCATCAGAACGACCGAGGCGGTGAAAATACCCGCCAGAACGAGAAAAGCGATCTCCTCAAGACTTCTGAGCGTATTTCCGATCATCGCGCGTGCGATGAAGGATCCGCCTTCATCGGGCAGGAGTCCCCGAACGACCTCGTTGATGATGCCGAGGACCGTCGCGCCGAGCACTATGAAAAGCAGGACGACCGTCTGTTTTTTCGTGCTTTTCAGATCGTATTTCAGGAGTTTTGCGAGCATCTGAACACCTCCCTGAACAGTTCGTCAAGCGTTTTTCCGCTTTCTTTTTTCACTTTTTCCGTCATGCCGCTGAAAACGACTTTTCCCCTGTGAATGAAGAGGAAACTGTCGAGCACGCCCTCGATATCCGCGATCAGATGCGTCGAGATGAGGATCGTGCTTTCGGGATCGCGGCGGCTGAGGATCGTTTGCAGTATGTATTCCCGCGCGGCGGGATCCACGCCGCCGATCGGCTCATCGAGTAAGTACAGCTTTGCCCGTCTTGCCATGACGAGTACGAGCTGTACTTTTTCTTTCGTGCCTTTAGAGAGCGTTCTGAGCGCGCGGCTCAAGTCGATCCCGAGATCCGAGAGCATTTTTTCCGCCTTTTCGCGGTCGAAATCGCCGTACATATCCGAGAAGAGGTCAAGGCATCCGCCGACCTTCATCCCGCTCTGAAAATACGGACGCTCCGGCAGATAGGAGACGACCGATTTCGTATAGGGACCCGGTTCTTCTCCGTCAATGTAAATTTCTCCGGACGTCGGAACGAGAAGCCCCGCCGCGAGCTTCAGAAACGTCGTTTTGCCGCTCCCGTTCGGGCCCAGAAGTCCGATGATCTGCCCCTTCGGCAGGTCGAGATTGAGCCTGTCAAGCGCCATGGAATTTCCGTAGTCCTTTGACAGTTCGCGCGCCATCAGCACGCATTTTCCGCCCGTTTGGTTATCCATAAAATCTTCCCTTCCGTATATTTTGTTTCCGACGTCATTATAGCACGTCCGCGCGGTTTTGTCAATCGCGCTTTTTTTGATAAAATACGCGGAAACTCTTGACTTTTCGAGAAAAATATGTCACAATGAAACCAATGAAACGGCAAAGGAAGGAACGATACTATGGAACCCATCAGAGTTGCGATGCTCGGCTTCGGCGGCATCGCCAAATCCCACAAAAGAGCTTACGAACAATTTGAAAAGGAAGGCACGCCGATCAGACTCGTCGCGATCTGCGATATCGACGAAAAGCAGTTCACGCGTGTCATCGAGACGAATCTGGGCGCCGCGCACCCCTATACGCTCGACGGCATCAATCTCTATACCGACCTCGACGAAATGATCGCCAAAGAGGATTTTGATATGGTCGACATCTGCCTGCCGTCCTATAAACACTGCGAATACGCCGTCAAAATGCTGAAGGCGGGCAAGCACGTCCAGTGCGAGAAGCCGATGGCACTTTCAAGCGCCGACTGCGATCTGATGATCAAGACCGCCGAAGAGTGCGGCAAGAAGCTGATGATCGGACAGTGCCTGCGTTTCGAGCCGCAGTATCTCTTCCTCAAAGAGTGCATCGACGATCAGCGCTACGGCAAGCTTCTGAACGGCAACTTCGACCGTCTGAGCGCACTGCCGCTCTGGGGCTATCACAAGTGGTATCAGAAGACCGAAAGAAGCGGCGGCGCCATCCTCGATCTGCACATTCACGACGTCGATATGATGCGTTTCCTCTTCGGCGAGCCGAAATCCGTCACCTGCTATTCCTACGACAGAACGACGCGCTGGCAGTTCGTCAAATCGTTCTTCAACTACGGGGGCGGCGCGCTGATCGAGGCGACCGGCTCGTGGGACGAAGCCAGAGGAACGAAATTCAGAGCCACCTATCGCGTGCGTTTCGAGAACGCGAGCGTCTACCTTGAAGACGGTAAGATCACCGTATTCCCCGACGGCGAAGAGCCGTTCGAGCCGGAGATCCCGAAGCAGAGCCGCATGGCGGAAGAGATCCGCTACCTCGTCAGAGCCATTCAGGAGCCGGACTTCGTGCCGACGGTCAACAACGCCGTAAGCGCGCGCAACACGGTCGCGCTCGTCGAAAAACTGCGGGAAAGCGCCGACAACGGCTCGAAACCCGTAGAAATCTGAATAACCGGGAGGAAATGATATGAAAAACCGCAAGATCGGCGTCCTCATCAAAGGAAAGCAGGACACGAACTATCTGGAAGAATTCGAGAAGGCGAAAATGCTTGAGCTCGATTCCTGCCAGCTCTGCGTCTGGGACGCGAAAGTACTGACCGAAGAATACGCCGCCAAAGTCAACGAAGCCGTCGAAAAGACGGGCATCACGATCTCCGGCCTTTGGGCAGGCTGGGCGGGACCCTGCGAATGGAACTTCAAATACGGTCCCTCGACGATCGGTCTCGTTCCCCCGGCTTACCGCTTCGACCGTCTGAAGCAGCTTGAAAAAGCGTGCGATTTCGCCTTGATGATCCACACCGACTGCGTCATTACGCATGTCGGCTTCCTGCCCGAAAATCCCGCCGATCCCGACTACGTCGGAACGGTCGGCGCGCTCAGATACCTCTGCCAGAAGATGAAGAAGATGGGACTGCGCTTCCTTTTCGAGACGGGTCAGGAAACGCCCGTCACGATGCTCCGGACGATCGAAATGATCGGTACCGACAACCTCGGCATCAACTTCGATACGGCGAATCTGATGCTCTACGGCAAGGCGAACGCCGTTGACGCCGTGCGCGTTTTCGGCAAATATATCGTCGATACCCACATCAAGGACGGATTCTATCCGACCGAGGGTATGTACCTCGGCAAACAGGCGCCCGTCGGACAGGGACTCGCCGATTTCCCGAAGCTGATCCCGATGCTCGACGAGTGCGGCTACGAAGGACCTTATACGATCGAGCGTGAGATCACCGGCGAGCAGCAGATCATCGACATCCGCAACGCCCGCGACTATCTGCGCGCGCTCTTCAAGGAAATCGACGGCTGACTGCTTTGCAACGTACGTCTTGCCTTCCCCAGCGGGGAAGGTGGCACGCGAAGCGTGACGGATGAGGAGAACAAATTTCACGTCACCTCATCAGTCGCCTTCGGCGACAGCTTCCCCTGAGGGGAAGCCGAGGCAATTTTTCGCAAGAACACATTCGTAACCTGACCGGCGCAAATTTGCGCCGGTTTTCCGTATATTCCCGAAAAATCGGGAAACAATGAAATCAGACAATGACGGCAAGGAAGATACGATGATTTACACGCTGACGCTCAATCCCTCTCTCGACTATACGGCTTTCTGCTCATCTCTTGCGATCGGTAAGATCAACCGCTCGATCCGCGAAACGATGGCGGCGGGCGGAAAAGGGATCAACGTTTCCAAAATCCTGAAGGAGCTCGGGTACGATTCGACGGCGCTCGGCTTCGTCGCGGGATTTACGGGGGACGAAATCGAAAAAGAACTCAAGGAGCGCGGCATACGGACGGATTTCGTCCGCCTGCCGTCCGGTTTTTCGCGCGTTTGCGTAAAACTGCGTCCCGAAGACGGATCGGGCGAAACGGACGTAAACGGCGCGGGTCCCGAGATCCCCAAAAAATGCGTCGACGCGCTTTTTGAAAGGCTTTCGAAGATGACGGAAAACGATTTTCTCATCCTCGCGGGTTCCGTTCCCAATTCGCTGCCGCGGGATTTTTACGCACAGATCCTCAAAATAACGGGCAAAAACCGCGTTCCGTTCGCCGTGGACGCCGAAGGCGATGCGCTCTTACGCGCGCTTCCCTGCCGTCCGTTCCTCATCAAGCCGAACGAGGACGAACTCGCGTCGATTTTCGGAAAAAAGCCCGAAAACGACGGCGAGATCCTTGCTTTTGCCCGAGATCTTCAGAAAAAGGGCGCACAAAACGTCCTCGTTTCGCTCGGAAAACGCGGCGCCTTGCTCGTCACTTCGGACGGCATGACCGCACGCAGAAACGCGCCTCCCGTCACGGCCGTTGACACGGTCGGCGCGGGGGATTCGATGCTCGCCGCGTTTTTGGGATCGTATCTTGATGCGGGCGATTTTGAAAGATCGCTCCTCTGGGGAATCGCCGCGGGCGGCGCGACCGCCGCGTCGCCGACGCTTGCCGAAGGCGAGCGGATCCGCGAGCTCTTTATCACGCTGTCAGAATCCAATCAAGAAAAAGAAAGGTGATCGTTCATTGAAGCAGATCCGCGATCTGCTGACCGAATCAAGCATTACGCTCCACGCCGACGCGCGCACATACGATGATGTTCTGGAGCTTCTGATCGGTCTTGCGAATAAAGCAGGACATATCAAGGACGTTTCAAGATTCAGAGCCGCCGTTTATCAGCGGCAGGGTGAGGGCAAAACGGTGATCGGGATGGGGATCGACGTGCCGCACGCGAAAAGCGGCGCCGTCCGTTCCGCAGGCATCTCCGCCGTCAGGCTCAGAAACCCGATCGACCTGCAGGCGCCGGACGGGCGCGCGTGCGATCTATTCTTTCTGATCGCGGCGCCGGACGATCCGCATACAAACGAATATTTGCAGGTGCTATCGGGACTTATGCGCAAACTCTCGGATCCCGCTCTTTCGGAGCGGCTGAGAGACGCTGACAGTCCCGCACTTTTTTTGTCGATCCTTGACGGTATGACGTCCGATGCGGATCGCCAAAAGGATCCCGTTCTGCCGGCGATCCTCGCCGTCACCGCCTGCCCGACGGGCATCGCGCACACCTATCTTGCCGCCGAAAGCCTTGAAAAATGCGCGAAAAGACGCGGTCTTTCCGTCAAAGTCGAAACGAACGGCTCGGACGGCGTGAAAAACGCGTTGACGGAAGAAGAGATCGAAGCGGCGGTCGGCATCGTCGTCGCCGCCGACAAGAAGGTCGAAACCGCGCGTTTCGACGGCAAACCGGTGCTTTTCTGCCCCGTTTCGGCGGGAATCCACAAGCCGGACGCGCTTTTTGACCGCGTTTTATCCGGCAAAGTGCCGCTTTATCACGAGAAAAGGGACGATCCTTCCCCGAAAGCCGACCCGTCGGGCGAAAAATGGTACCGGCAGATCTACAAGCATCTGATGAACGGCGTTTCACACATGCTGCCGTTCGTCGTCGCGGGCGGACTTTTCGTCGCCGCCGCGTTCCTTTTCGATTCTCTTTCGCAAGCAAGTCAGGACGCGGATTTCGGCTCGGCCTCGCCCGTTTCGGCGTTTCTGAAAGGCATCGGCGGCACGATCCTCGGATTTATGACGCCGATCCTGTCGGCGTTCATCTCGATGAGCATCGCCGACCGTCCGGGCTTTCTGCCGGGATTTGCCGGCGGGTATCTCGCCTATATCGGCAGCACGTTCAAGGATCCGACCCGCGACGTTTCCTCCGG
>JAZLHQ010000271.1:0-6676 GCA_045616925.1 Eubacteriales bacterium
TCGACGCAAATCTCACGAGTTTGTAGCGCACGCTGTTTTCGGAGAAGAGCATTTCGCCGCCGACGGAGTCGGATTCCTTTTCAACGTAGCGCTCGTAGTCGGATTTGACGGAGCCGAGTTTTTCTTTCGATGCGTCGAAGAGCATGAAACGGATGAACGAAACGATCGTCGATTTGCCCGATTCGTTCGGCCCTTCGATCAGATTCATACCGTTTGAGAAATTGCACTCGAAATTCTGCAAGTGTCCGAAACGGCTGATGTGGAGTTTTTCAATAAACATGGAATACCTCCGTTTCCTTCTGCGCTTTCAGCGCTTCGCGCAGGATCTCCCGCGCCGCGATCGCTTTTTCGGTATTTCCGGAGCGCAGATCCGGCAGAAGCTTTTTGTAAAGGATCCCGAGAAGATTGTCCTGATCCGCAAATTTCTCCGCGTCGGCAAGCGGGAGCGTGCGGTCGACGATCTCAAGCTCGAGAACGTCGCCGGCGATCCTGTCGTAAACGGCTTTGACGGGCACCCGATAGTCGGTCGCGACTTCACCCGTCAGGATAAGTTTCAGGATCGTATGCTTGTTGAAGGGAGAATCCTTCGTCTTTTCCGCATAGCGCGAAAGGATCTCGTCGGCGCTTTCGTTTTCGCCGACGGGCAGGGATATTTCTTCGTAATTGACGAGGGGTTTGCAGAGAGCTCCGCTTTCGACGGTATATTTGCCGTTCTCCCCTTCGATGCGGCCGAGGATCGCCTCGCCGCGCTTCGGCGTCGCGACCAGTTCGAGCGCGATCGGACAGTCGATCGACGATTTGTCGGTATCGGGGTGACTGCCGACCAGAATGCAGAGCTTTCCGAGGTCGTCAAGCGTCAGTTTTTCTTCAAAATCCTGCGTTTCGACGTCGTGCTTGGGATCGGCGCAGGCGAGCACGGTGACGGGCGTGTTCTTGATCTGAAAATCGTACCGCACGGGATTTTCCGACGTGACGAGGGTCACGTTTTCGGGGAAAACGACGGATTTCCAGATCGCCGAGCGGCAGGGGTCCGTCGAGCCCGCCAGGAGGAACACGCGGCAGGAAGGAATGCTTCTCAGCGTGCGGAGCGCGAAATCGATGGTGTCGGTCGATAAATTTTCAAAATCGAAAAAGTTGCCGGTAATAAACAGAAGATCGATCCCGTTTTCACGGATCTTCTGAAAAACGCCGGTCAGTGAGCGGCGGTTTTCAAGGCGGAGACAAGCGCTTTTGTCGGCCGAAACGCCTTCGAACGGCGCGTCCAGCAGCGTGCCCGCGATATGCAGAAAATGGATCATAAGCAATTCTCCCGATCATATAATCATATTTATCATATTATACAATAAAATCCGCTCTTTTTCAAGCGGATTTTACATTCTTTATGCGATTTTTTACGAAAAAACGTCCGGAAAATACGACCACGGAAGGGCGGTACGGTCGGGATACGCCGTGATGACGATCTCTTTCTTCGTCACGGGGTGAACGAAGGAAAGTCTGACCGATCGCAGGGCGATCGGAGACGAGTCCCGCCCGCCGTACCGACCGTCGCCGAAGAGCGGCATTTTCCGGTGCGAGAACTGTACGCGGATCTGATGCGTTCTCCCCGTGTGCAGGCGGATCCTGACGAGCGAAAGGGCGGGGGAATCGACGCTTGCGAGCGTTTCGTAGTCGAGAACGGCCTCGCGAACGCCCGCGCGCACCCGGTCGACGACGAAGGATTTGTTCGATTTCGCGTCGCGGAAGAGAAGATCGCGCATCTCGCCGCTGTTTTCGGCGGGTTTTCCGTGCACGCAGGCGAAATATTCCTTGCCGACTTTGCGCTCGGCGATCATCGCGGAGAGATTTCCGGCGGTCTTCGTGTCTTTGGCAAGCAAAAAAACACCGCTGACCTCACGGTCGAGGCGGTGAACGGTATGCAGTTCTTTAAGTCCCGTCTGCTTTTTGAGCTCGGTGACGACGTTCAGATGCGTGCTTTCCTCGGAAAGCATTCCCGAGGGCTTCACGACCGCGATCAGATAGCGGTCTTCATAGAGGATCTCGATTGCGTCCATTCGAAATTATCCGACGCGCCGCGCGCGTTTCGAGCGCAGAACGTGCACGAATACGCCGACCGACAAAAGCAATCCGCCGGAAAGCGCGAGTATGATATCAAGCATCGCGGCAGCCTCCATTCCTTTTCGTTGATTCTATTGTAACATATTATATTGCAAATGTCAACAATTTATTCAAAAAAACTTTACAAAATTTTCCGATGCAAAATGTAAACAAATGTTTGACTTTTGCTCGAAAATGTGGTAAAATAAGGTCAAACGGAGGATTTTCCGTAAAAATCGAAAGGTTTGGACGAAAATATGTCAAGAACGACCCAAAAGGAAGATCAGGTCTATAATTATATCAAAGAAACGCTCACGCGCGAAGGCTATCCGCCGAGCATACGCGATATCCAGCAGGCGCTGAATATCAAATCCACTTCAACGGTACATTCCTATCTCAAAAATCTCGAGGACCGCAATCTGATCCAGAAATCGAGCGGCAAGAGCCGCTCTCTGCGCGTCACCGAAACGGCGCCGCAGGAAAGAAGGAAAACGGTGCGCGTTCCGCTCGTCGGCGAAGTTGCCGCCGGCAAGCCGATCCTCGCGGAAGAGAACATCAAGGGCTATTTTGAAGTCCCCGCGACGAAGCATTACCTCGGCTCCGAGCTGTTCGCTCTGAAGGTCAAGGGCGAAAGTATGATCGAAGCGGGCATTATGCCCGGCGACATCATCATCGTGCATCAGACGCCGCTCGCCGATAACGGCGATATCGTCGTCGCCCTGCTCGACGACAGTGCAACGGTCAAGACCTTCTATAAAGAGAACGGTCATTACCGCCTCCAGCCGCAGAACCGTACGATGGATCCGATCATCGTCGATTCCGTTATGATCCTCGGCAAAGTCGTCTATCTTCTGAGACTGTACTGATCCCGAAATGAAAACACTGAAATATAAGGAAACGCCCGAAAAGCCGACGCCCGCGTTTCTGCGCGTGACGCGCAGACTTTCAACGCTTTTCGCGATCTGGATCCCTCTTTTCTGCGTCGTTCTTTTGCATAGCGTATCAAGCGCGATCAACGCGACGGCGGGAATGAACGCCGCCTACGAGATCGTCTACCGCGTATCGGACGCGCTCGCGATCCTCTCGTTTTTCGCATCTCTTTCCGTCTTGATCACGCAGTCGTTCGCGTCGGATCGCGAAGGCGCGCTCGGCACTTTCGCGAAGCAGGCGATCGGATTTCTCGCGATCTCGTTCTTTCTGCAGGTTCTGATGGAGTTACTGCTCTCGGCGCTCGATCTGACGCCCGTTTCTTCGTTCCTGCACGTTTATTTTTATAACTACACGTTTCATCAGATGACCTCCGACGGACTGATCTACCAGGCGGCGCTCATCTCGTTTTTGTCCGTTTTGACGCTTCTGATCCTGCTCGTTCTAACCGTTTGCGAAACGAAGCTTTGGCAGAATCATCTGAAGCGCCGCCATATCCCGACGCGCTTCGAGGATCTCCGAAAGACGGGAAATGCGAGTCCGATGCGCGGCGCGATGGCGTCCTCGATCGGACTTTACCTCCTTTACGCGCTCGTCAACCAGGGCGTCGAGACCTACCGCATGGTCTACGACCTCAATTACGACGGCTATACGGGCGCACCCTCCGCGCTTTCGCAGTATATGACGCTCTTTTCTCCGTTCTTGTATATCATTTTGTACGCACTTGCGGGCTATTACGTGATGCACCTCGTGTCGGGCATCTGCACCCGCGCGCTGACCGAAGAATAAAAAATCCGATAAAAACACCGCTGCGGTCTGAGCGCAGCGGTGTTTTCGTTTATTCCGCCTCGGGGAAGAGCATTCCCTCGATGAACTGCTCGGAGAAGAAGGGATCTGTCGAAAGTGAAAGCGTCTCGGCGGAAGACGCGATCGAATCTGCCGTTTTCCGAAGATTTTTGTTGAGAAGGAGCATCGAAGCGCCCGCCAAAGCGGCGTTTCCGATGCTTTTCGTCTTTTCTGAGAGGATCTCGGGCAGAAGACCGATCCGCTTCGCGCTCGGGATCTTCAGATAGTTGCCGAATCCTCCGGCGAGCGAAAGGCTCGAGACTTCGTTTTCGGAGATTTTTGCCGCGTGAAGCAGGGTCAGAAGCCCCGACGAGATCGCGCTTTTTGCGAGCTGCACCGCGCGCACGTCGCGGTCGGTCAGCGTGACGGGAGGTGATACCGTCAGATAATCGTCGTCCATAGATCCCGTTTCGTCGATCGTTTCGTTGTCGAGGAAGCAGGCGATCGCGTCGACGAGTCCGCTGCCGCAGATGCCGATCGGCGCAATTTCGCCGATCACGTGGGCAAAAGGCTGCCCGTTCACAAGCGTCACGCGGTCGATAGCGCCCTCATCGCCGCACATACCCATCGAAATACCGACGCCCTCGAAGGCGGGACCCGCCGCCGTTGAGCAGACGCGCAGTTTTCGACCGTCAAAAAGAGCCATTTCGCCGTTCGTTCCGATGTCCGCGAGCATTTCGACCTTGCCCGAATCGAGCATACCGGACGAAAGGATCGCCGATACAGTGTCCGCGCCGACGAACGCCGAGATGCACGGCGGCAGATAGACGAGCGCGTCGGGAGAGACCGCCGAAAGACCGAGATCTTTTGCCAGAATTTCTTCGCCGAAGCCGCGCTCCATCAGAAACGGCGCGTGGGAAAGCCCTTCGGGAGACGTTTTCGTCAGAAAACAGAGCATCGAAGTGTTGCCCGTGACGACGAGCGCGTCGACGGTGAGCGGATCTTTTCCCGCCTTCCGGCAGAGTTTTTCGGAGAGCGTGTCGATCGCGCCGAGAACGAGCCTTGCGAGCGCTTCGGATTTTCCTGCAAGAGATTCTTCGATGCGCGAGATGACGTCCGCGCCGAACGCGGACTGCGGGTTTGAAACGCCCGCTTCCGAAAGAATTTCGCCGTTTTTGTCGAAGAGACGCGCGGCGATCGTCGTCGTACCGACGTCGATCGCGATGCCGAGATTCTTGAAAGCGGGATCTGCGTTCATCCGGACCCGTACGCCGTCGAGCAGAACGCTCTGTTCGCTTTCTGCGATTTCGATCGTGCGGACTTCGCACGCGCCGAGGACGCGCGCCTGACAGGCGAGGCGGATCCCGCTTCGGATCTCGTCGGCCGTGAGTTTTTCTTTTTCCGCGCCGCTTAGCGGCGATAATTCGCCGAAAGCGCGTATTTTGCATTTGCCGCAGACGCCGCGTCCGGCGCACGGACGCTTGACGATCGTCTGCCCGTAAAGGTCGGAAAGCAGCGTTCCGATCTTTACTTCCGTTATTTTACCGTTGACGGTGATTTTTGCGCTGTCCAACGATTTTGCTCCTTAAATTCTGATTTTCTTGATCTCTTCCGCGTAGTACTGCACGAGTTCGAGCTTCGAACCGGGCATCAGACGGTGGTCGGGGCATGGGATGAATCCGCCGAGCGAAACGAGGCGCTTCATGCGCTCGATCTCCTTGTCAACGGCTGCCTTGTCCTCGCGGAACGCGCGCTTGTCCATACCGCCGACGCCGAGAACATCCTTGCCGAACTTTTTGCGCGCGGGCTCGAACTGGTCGCCCCACACGCCGACCTCGATCGGGAACATCGTGTTGACGCCGTTGTGAACCCACGTCGGCAGAAGCTTTTCCGTCACGCCGTCGCAGTCGAGCGTGACGATGTCGATGCCGTATTTTTTGCAGAGATCCGTTCTCTTTTTGTAGTGTTCGGCGCACAGTTCGTCGAACAGATCCGGCGAGATCAGCGGTCCGCTCTTGAAGCAGACGTCCTCCCAAAAATGCGCGAAATCGAACTTCGCGCCTGTTTTCAGTATTTCCTCAACACATTTGTACTGCAAGTCAGCAAGCGTGTTGACGATGTCCGCGAAAAGCTCCTCGTCCTCGTCGTAAATGAGGTAACTCATACCGAGAACGGACGTCATATCGCGCACTTTTCCGAGTACGCTGCCGATGCTGAGACCGACGGGTACGTCCGATTTTTCATAGACGTTCTCGTTGAAGGTCTTCAGATATTCAAAGTTGATGCGCTCGGGCGTGTATTGCAGACGCGGTTTGTAGAGTTTTTCGAACGCTTCGCGGTCCTTGAGCTGATAGTCGTCCTCCGACGGGATGCAGACGATCCCGGGGCGCACGCGCTCGATGAGACCGTACTCGTTCTGCATACGGATCTCACCGCTCGGGAGCGTTTCGATGACCTTTTTCTCAAATTTCGGGAAAAGCGTTGACGACGGACCGTAAGAAACGCCCCAGCCGAAATCCCAGCCGATGATTTTGTTGAGCTCGGCATCGCACTCTTTGTCGTAATGATAAGCGGCGAGCTCGGCGGGAATCTTCCCGTCGGCGACCCACTCCTTGACGAGCTCGGGCCAGTAGCCGAAATGGACGGCGGGCAGGCGGTCAACGTCCTTGAAATGCAGGATGTTCATCGTGCGTTCTCTGTTGTTCATAGTGGACTCCTTCCGTTATACGTTGAAGAATACGGCACCGAAATACGTGACCGTATTCTGCCCGTTGATGTATTTCATCCCCGCCGCCTCCGCGGTTTTGGAGACGTAGATGCCGTAGGCTTCGAGTGATCCGAGCGCGAGATCCGGATGACGGCACGGCTC
>JAZLHQ010000272.1:0-3476 GCA_045616925.1 Eubacteriales bacterium
CCGATGATGCCGCCCGCGGCACCGTCGTCGCCCGCTCTCGACGTCACCTTGCCGGCATTCAGGCAGCGCGTGAAGGTCGTCGAAGCGTCGCACTTGCCGATGAAGCCGCCCATTCCGCTCGCGCTCGTGTCGGACGCGCCGATGGCGACCTCGCCCGTGTTTTTGCAGTCGATAAACGTGCAGGTTTTATTGTTGTAGCCGATGAAACCGCCGTGGTTATTGCCCTTGACGGTCGTAACCTTGCCTTCGTTGAGGCTGTACGTCAACGTGACGCTCGCGCGATTATCGCCGATGACGCCCGCCGAGTTCATCGCGACCGTTACGGACGCGGAGTTCGTGAAATACGAAACGTATGTGCTGCCGGAGTTGCCGTTCAAGGCCGCGAGTCCGCCGCCGAACGTATTCGTCTGCGTGGAGGAAATGCTGCCCGTCACGCGGCAATCGATGACGTGATTCATCCCGTCCGTGATCTTTCCGACAAGACCGCCGAGAGCGACTTTGTTCGTCGTATCGGTGTAAGAATCGTTTTTGAGCGTGACGCTTGCGAGCGTGTTACTGACGGTAAATCCGCTTGCCGTGCAGGCGATCGCGCCCGACGCGTAGCAGATACTGCCGTCTCCGTCCGCAGACTGAACGAAAGAGTCTGACGGCAAAGCCGACGGGCAGGTGATCGTCGACACGATTTTCACGTTCTTGACGGTGCCGCCGAGATTTTTGAAAAGCGGCGCCGACGCCGTGATCGTGAATCCGTTTCCGTCGAGTGTTCCCGTGAACGATTCAAAGATCGGTGCGCTGACCGTGATATTCGAGGTCAGGTAATAGGTGCCCGACGCATTCGTGATCTCAGACGCCGACGAAACGGCAGTCCCCGACGGCGTTCCGGATGCGCCGCCGACGCCGGAGTTGGCGCCGTATTGCATCTCGGCGGACACGTCCACCGCAAGTATTGCAAAGGTACTTACGATCAATGAGACCGTGATGATGAAAGCAGTTAATTTTTTCATATATTATTCTCCGCCTTGTACACTTATACGGATATATTTTATAACATTATTCGGGGTTTGTCAATACTTTTGCCGATTATTTCCGGCAAAAGGCAAAAAACCGCCTGTAAACAGGCGGTTCTTGTAAATATGAAAAATGACGCTTCGCGTATCGGCTAACTAATCGGCGTCGGCGATACGTTCCTCTATCATCTGCTGGGCGGCTGCGAGCGGGACGTTCAAGACACACGAAAGCTCCATCGACAGGTTCTTGAGCGCCATCGCTTCGAATTCCATATCGGTCTCCGACAGGTGCTTGCGCGCGCCGCTTCCCCTGCGCATTTTAACGGATCGAATGAGCGCAATGCACCCCTCCGGACTCAACTGCTGCATCACCGATTTATAGAGGTCTCTGCGCGTTTTCTCGTTGTCGATCTCGAGCGCTTCAATCTCCGGTATGCGGCCGAGAAACAGCCGCATCTCGTCTTCCGAAAGAAGCGCGCGCATCGTCCGCCGCTCACTTACCGTCGGCGCGTAGATCACGCAGCCGTCAAGCGCATTCAGCGGCTTCAGATAATAGTATTGCTGTTCCGCATCACTGCGGTCGAACGGCAGGCGTGCTATTTCCGTTATTTCGCACACGCCGTTCGTTCCGTATAAAACGAGACTTCCTTTCGAAAACACGTTGATTTCCTCCCGGACGGTATCCTGTCTGCTGTCTATCGTACGATTTGGTTTATTATATCATATTTTTGAATAAAATGTAATGGGCAATTTAACCAAAAATTACCGAAATATTACATTTTTTCAAGTGAAGGCGTCTCGTTCTGCCAAAAGCAGATGCAGATATCGTGATCCTGATGTATGAAATGGTTATAGAAAACGTCCTTTCGGGGGGGGTCTTTCGGCAGCGGGATCCCGCAGCCGAGATATTTCCCGAGGGCTTCGTACTCCGTCCAGAGCCGCGTTTTTCCGATTTCGGAGCGGGACGTCTTCCCGACGAAACGCAGAAGTGCCTTATCACCGACCCCGCCGATCTTCTCGGTATCGACGCCGATCTCTTGATCGGAAAGCGCGATCACGACCGTTTCGCCGTCGTGCGAAATGCTGACGTACAGAGGGATCCCGTCGAAATAAGGCTTGCCCTTTTCCGTTTTCAGAAGCTGCGTTTCGGGATCGAAGCCGTTTCTTCCGAGCGCCGATCTCAGCATTTTCCGCGCGCTTTCGCGCTGCACGGCGGCAAGTTCCTTCGGATCGTCGGGAACCGGATCAAGGCGCGTATAATAGACCTTTACCATCTCAGTACCCCCGGAAGAACTGCGTGACCCTCAAAAACCAAAAGGCAGAATCGCCCGTCACGCGATCGTTTGCGTTATAGAGCACGATCCCGACGCCGACGAGCACGGAAACGACGCACGCCGCCGCGAAAACGGCTTTGACGGCGAAGCTGACCGATCTTCTGCAATAGAGATCGTACTGTGCGTAGTCGGAGATTCCGAGGAGCACGGTCGCACCCAAAAGCGCCGTCAGCGGCAGGATATCGTAGAGATAGCGCAGATTAACGCCGCCCATCGCGAAATCGGAGAACGCGCAGACGACGGCGAGGATTGCGACCATAGCGGTCAGAAATCTTCTCTCGCAGTCGCGCTTATCCGTTCCGACGAAGCCGAAGAGAAGTCCGAGCGTCACGGGGAACGCAAAAATTCCGACGGTGCGTTCGACGTAGACGAACTTTCCGTAGGGCGAAAAGAGCGAATAGGACGGGAACACGAGCGTTCCGCCGTTCACGAGCTGCGGAAATTGCAAAAAATAGTGCAGGATCGCGCCGCCGAAGAGCGTCGGATACGCGCCGTTGTTGTTGATATCGCTGACCGTCAGCTGGTACGCGGCGCCGAAATCAAACGGCGACGAGAAGCGCTTCGCGTTCATATACATTACGATGCCGGCGCCGACTGCGAGTGGGATCCCCGCCGCGAGCGCGGGCGCGATCAGTTTTTTGAAGCCTCGTTTACACTCTCCGATGAAGGAGAAAAGCAGGAACGCGAACGGCAAAATCGCCGCGGACGGGCGCGACATCACGAGGAATACGAACGAGATGCCGCCGAGGGCGTAGACGACCGACGACCAAACGCGGTGATTTTCATCCCCGAGGCGTCTTCCGAGCAGGAAGAAATAGACCGAAAGATACGAAAAGAACGCGCCGCACGCGACGGGAACATAGTACATATCCGCATAGGAAACGGCGGTGAACGCTCCCGAAGCCGCCGCGCACGCGGCGTAGCCGAGCAGGAAGAGCGGAAGTGACAGTTTGCGCGTAAAACGTTTCGTCAGTTCAAAGTACGCGAGTGCGCACGACAAAAGGGCGAACGCCGCGAAAACGAGATTGGAGAGGTAAAGCGTCGGGTATTTCCCGAAAAGAAGGAAGCACGGGATATAGAGCAGGATCGCGGGCGCGATCCCGAAATACGAATAGTATTGCCCGTTATAAAGCGC
>JAZLHQ010000273.1:0-6785 GCA_045616925.1 Eubacteriales bacterium
GTCCTCCGTCAGTTCTCCGTCCGCATCGGCGTACATGATCTTCGTCGTTCGCTTCGCATCGTAGGAAACGATTGAAATATCGTCGACGGAAGTATCGACGTTATTGGAAATATAGATGGCAAGAGCAGCGGCAACGACGCATCCCGCGATGACGAGGACGATCAGAAGCGTCAGAAGAACGCTTCCGAAGACCTCAAGAGCGCGAAGAGCAAAGCGCCATATCGTCATGGCGGCTTCTTCCGTCTTTTGCTTCTGATTCGGTTTTTCCCTAACGATTTCTTTCATAGTCTTCCCTTTGTTTCCCGATATAAACGGAAAAACGGTCACTCTTTATCTTACTGGAATATTATAATCGTTCTTTATGAAAATAGTGTGAACG
Organism: Eubacteriales bacterium; assembly: GCA_045616925.1. Lineage (GTDB taxonomy): Bacteria > Bacillota > Clostridia > Oscillospirales > CAG-272 > JAZLHQ01. Next base: position 380 of record JAZLHQ010000273.1, read on the forward strand.
ACGCGAAAATTTTGCTCTATTTCGGATACCGCAGAACGACGTTTTCCTTTCCGCAGAACGATTCGAGCTGCGAAACGGAATACGGCGTTGCCTGAAACGCCAGGTTCGTATATTCGTATTTTCCCTCGGATTGATCGAAAAATACGATCTGCGTATTGCCTTCGCAGAAGATCTCTGCAAGAAGCACCGCGGATCTGAACGCTTTCGACGCTTTATCGGGCACGCGAACGAAGATCTGCTTCGGAATTCTGAACGTCAAGTCGTCCCGGACGGGGCGCGTTTCGCGCTTGACGGGCGTCGGATCCGGCTCCGCTCTCACCGGCGTTTGCTCCGGTTGATAGGAATCGTTCGGCTTCAGAAGCGTGATCGTCTGCGCGAGCAGTTTCGGCTCTTCGTCTTCGTTCTTGACGGAGATCGTTCCCGAAACGCCGATCGCCGTTTCCTTGATGAGAACGTGCGCGTTCTTGGCAAACAGCTCCGGGAAAACGAGGATCTCCATTTCGCCGAAGCGGTCAAAGACCGTCACGAACGCCATCGGGTCGCCCGAACGCGTATTCTTGCGCGTGATCTGAGAAACGATTCCCGCGATGCTGACGCGCTGCTTATCGGAAAACGCGCCGAAACCGTCGCTTTCGGGGTCAAACGCCGCCAAAACGTTCTTGATCTCGGTGCATTTCAGCGAAGACAAATGTCCGGAGTAATCGTCAAGCAGGTTGCCCGAGAGATAAAGTCCGATGAACTCTTTTTCGAGGTTGAGTTTTTCGCGCGCCGACAATTCGGGCAGATCGGGATAATCGATCTTAACGCGCATGGAATCGTCCTCGGAAAATTGCGAGAACAGGTCGGTCTGACCGTCAAGATTCGCGCTCCTCGCGCCGTTGAATTTTTCAAGAACGGTATCACAGACGGCGTGCAGTCTGCTTCTGAAGGTGCCGAGGCGATCGAACGCGCCGACTGCCGCCAGCGCACAAAGCTGCTGCTTATTCAAACCGCGCCTTGACATGCGCTGCACGAAATCCGGAAAATCGACGAACGGCTTTGCGCGGCGCTCTTCAATGATCTGCGAAACGAAATTCTGACCGATCGACTTGACGGCGCAGAGTCCGAACACGATCCTTTTCTCGCGCGCGGTATAGCCGACGCCGCTCTCGTTTACGTCCGGCGGGCAGACTTCGATCTTCATGCGCGTACATTCGGAAATATATTCCGCCGTTTTCGGCGCGTTGCCGATCACGGAAGTAAGCAGAGCCGCGTAATACTGCGCGGGATAATGCGCTTTCATATAAGCCGTTCTGTACGAGGTGACGGAATACGCCGCCGCGTGGCATACCGATAGGTAATCTCTTGATATTGTCTCAAGATTTTCCCCCGGTTCACACCGGACATGCGACTTTCATCGCATCCGGCGTTCCATCGAAATTTGCAAACCTGTAATTAACAGATAAACCACGATTTAATTTAAGAAGTTTTCAATTTAGTCAGATGGGGTTTTCTCCCGCCATTTGTCTTAGTTTATTGAGTTTTATTATCTCGTTTTTAGTAAGACTCAGAGTTTTTAAGTACTTTTCAATTGTGTCTGGTTGGTTCGCATGGATTAGTCTGTGGACTTCTTCACTTACTAAGATCAGGTTTTCATATTTATCACTTCCACCAAGATGTTTTGGCGTCTTGTGATGGCAATGAATCTCCTGGGACGCCATAAACACGCGTTGTGTTATGGCGCATTTTCCTCTTTGTGCAGAAAACAAGGATAGGCGATTATCATTGTATTCAAGACTTCTTCCAATTATTGGAGTCTTCATCATCTCTATTAGGAGTGATATATCAATCTTGAGGTTCTGATGTATACCTATTCTTCCTTCAGGCGTAAAACTGTTGGATTTTTTGCTTTTAGAAATTGGGGGCCTAATGCGAGGATAGCCTATTGGGTAAAGAGGTGTCCCTCCTGACTTATAGTATCTCAACGCTTTTGATTTCCCATATCTCTCTTTTTCAAAGTCCGTGAGTTCTCGCCCTTTCTTAGCAAACTTTCCTTTTCTTTTGTGAGTACTATGAAAGCGCGACTTGAGTATTACGTTAACATGATATTGAACCACCCTAAGATCTTTGGCAACCTCAGTTGCGATTTCAAAGTAGTTTTGGATGCCAAGAACCATTGCATCATACCTGTTTATCAAACTACTTGCATGGCATTTGTTCTTAGCTCTCCACAACTTCTGAAGTTGAGTCGTTAAGCTCTTCTCAATTTCTTTTAACTTCTTGTCGCAAATGTGAGATTTTACAACCCATTTTTCGCCTCGTTTATGCAATTTCAGTTTGAAACCAAGAAATTCCATGTATTTTTTGGAAACATTGACAATTCTCGTTTTTTCTTCTGATATTTTCAGTTTGAGGCGTTCTCCTATCCAATCTGAGACAGCGATTTTGGTTACTTCAGCGGTTTCCCTCGACTTGCAAAATATTCTGAAGTCGTCTGCATAACGAATTATGTAGATTTCCTTCAGTTTTGTTTGTCTCATCCTCGCGTATGCACCACTTTTAATTGTTGTTCCACTTTCGTTCCGACGTAGCGGCGTGGCGTAAACCACTGGATTCTCAAGCCATTGACTGTCAATCCAGTGATCCAATTCATTTAGCACAACATTCGCAAGGATAGGGGAGATTATTCCGCCTTGAGGGGTACCTTTTGTGGGGATTGTGATAGAGCCATCGGGCATTTTAATTGGAGCCTTGAGAATTCTTTTTATGACAAACAGTAGTGTTTTGTCATGTATCCCAATTGTCCAAAGCTGTTTTATCAGTTTGGAATGGTTTACATTATCGAAGAATCCTTCGATGTCAAATTCTACCACATATTTGCATTTGGACCTCTGTAACAGCCGATGTGTTTCAGCTATTGCATGTTCCACACAACGGTTTGGTCTGAATCCATAACTATTGTTAGAAAACTTTGCTTCACAGATCGGTTCAATGATCTGTAAGATGCACTGCTGTATCAGTCTGTCCCATATGCAAGGAATTCCAAGGGGCCTCATTTTGCCATTTGGCTTAGGTATTTCCTTCCTTCTGACTGGTTTGGGTCTATATCCGTGTTGGCTTCCGAGTACTATAAATTTGACCTTGTTTACAACCTCCTCAGTGGATAGCTTTGCAATATCATCAATTGTTCTTCTATCCGTTCCAGGTGTTTGACTTCCTTTGTTTGCTTTTATGTTTCTATAAGCAAGACTGATGTTCTCATCCGAGAGGATGATATCCATTAGGTTGTCAAAAACCATTCCTGATTGGCCGTCTCGGTAAAGATCATCCAGTTTATCCTGGATATTATAGTATTCATTGTGCCTTAGGGATTGTCTGCTTCTTGATTTCTCTTGTGGCACAAGGCATCACCTCCTCTATACAGATTTAGTGGTCCTTTTTGTCTTATTCGAAATCCTTGTTAAAATCTGTTATTACTTGCTCACTATTCCGACTTGAGGCCATTCCTCCGCTTCCATTACAGAAGTTTCTTAGGTTCGACCTCTGCTTTTCAGCATCAGTTCCATCGCTTATTGTTCTTCGACGATGTATGTATTATTAACACCTGATACCTTTCCACGTTCCAATATCCTTATCTGTTCATTAGTCTTTAGGTGCCTCACTCTGCCCCTGTTAGCTTGGAAGAGCCCGCCGACTTACGTCTTCGCTCTACACGGTATTTCATAACAAAATTTTTTACTTTACCGCACTAACGATGCTTTCACATCACTATAGGTTTCCCTATAGCCTTCATTTAGATGCTTTAATTCGTGGGTTCGTCAGTGACTTGGCTGAGGTCACATTCTCACCTTAGACTATTTATAGACCCCCGGCCTATCTCATTTCATGCTTACTTTTTCATAGTTTTTCATACAGGCGGGCTCTGGCCACTTTTGTACCAATATTACTTTACTATTACTTTTTCGGTTTAGAAATGATTCAGCCGACTTCACCGAGCTCCTGACGTCTTAGTTTTTGCTTGAAACGCCAGTCGGAGTATTAGGGGAGGGTTTCAGGGCGTTACCCCTTCATTCCCACTCTTAGGATATTAGTTCTCCTGATTTTTCTCAAAAATCAGTGCCGACTCTTTTCAAGTCGGAACGTGTCGCACTCTTATTGAACGCGTATTTCGCGAACGACGCCATTTTTTCAAACAGCCGGTCCGCGAGTTCCCTGTCCGTACCGAAACGAACGGCACCGTTCAGGAAATTTTCGCGTTCTTTTTCCATCTGCTCGGCTTTTTTCTTCGCCATCGCCTTGCGCACGACGTCGGCTTTTCCGTAGGAAAATCCCGCGACTTTGCGGCAGATCTGCATGACCTGCTCCTGATAAATGATGCAGCCGTAGGTATCCTTCAGAATCTCTTCGAGCTGCGGGATCTCGTAGGTGATTTTCCCGGGATCGTTCTTATTGCCGAGGTATTCGGGAATTGATTCCATCGGTCCCGGACGGTACAAAGCAAGCGCCGCCATGATGTCCCCGATCTTCGAGGGCTTCATATTCATGAGAAGTCTGCGCATTCCGTCCGATTCGAGCTGGAATACGCCGTTCGTATAGCCGTCGGCGATGAGTTTATACGTAGCCGCGTCGTCAAGCGGGATCTTGTCGATCGAGAATCCCGGATCGGATCTCTTGATCTGTTTTTCCGTATCGGAAAGGATCGTCAGATAGCGCAGCGCGAGAAAATCGAACTTCAGAAGTCCGAGATCCGCGACCGTATTCATATCGTACTGCGTGACGGGCGTTTCTCCCGAAACGGCAAGCGGCAGATACGTGTACATCGGATCCTTCGCGATCACGACGCCCGCCGCGTGGGTCGACGCGTGGCGCGGCATTCCTTCGAGCGCTTTCGCGGTGTTAAGAAGCTCTGCGACCTTCGGATCTTCTTCGTACATCGTTCGAAGATCGGCGCTCGCCGCCAGCGCGTCGTCGATCGTGATATTTGCTCCCGACTTCTGCGGGATCAGTTTCGCGACGGCGTCGACGTCGCCGTACGCCATTCCGAGTGCGCGTCCGACGTCGCGCACGACCGCGCGCGCCGCAAGCGTTCCGAACGTGATGATTTGAGAGACGTGGTCGGTGCCGTATTTTTCCGTGACGTATGCGATGACCTCGTCGCGGCGTTCGTAGCAGAAATCTATATCGAAATCGGGCATCGAGACGCGTTCGGGGTTGAGAAAACGCTCGAAAAGGAGGTCGTATCTGAGTGAATCGACGTCCGTGATGCCGATGAGATAGGCAACGAGCGAGCCGGCGCCCGAGCCTCTGCCCGGTCCGACGGCGATCTTCTGATTTTTCGCCCACGTAACGAAATCGCGCACGATGAGGAAGTATTCGTCGTAACCCATATTGTCGATCACGACGAGCTCGTAAAGCATACGCGACTGATAATCGTCGCGCGTTCTGCCGTCTTCAAAGACGATATCGCCGCGCGCGATGCGGTCTTCAAGTCCTTTTTCGGCGAGTTTCGCGAGATATTTCGACGGTTTTTCGCCGTTTTCAAGCGGAAATGCCGGTAATTTCAGTTTTCCGAATTCAAAATCGTAATTGCAGCGTTCGGCGATCACCGCCGTATTGGTGATCGCTTCGGGCGTATCCGGGAAAAGCGCGCGCATCTCCGCTTCGCTCTTCATATAGAATTCGTCCGTGTCAAATCCGAAGGGTCTCTGCCCTTCGTCGAGCTGCGTATTTGTCTGGATACAAAGCAGGACCGCCTGCGTCGATGCGTCCGTTCTGCGGATATAGTGCGCGTCGTTGGTCGCCGCGAGCGGAAGATCCATCAGCTTCGCAAGTTCTTTGATCCCCGCGTTGACTTTCCTGTCGTCGTCGAGTCCGTGATCCTGGATCTCGAGGTAGAGATGATCCCTGCCGAAGATCGAAACGAGTTTTTTGGCGAAACGCTCGGCTTCCTGCGGATCATCGTGCAGGATCGCCTGCGCGATATGACCGGCAAGACAGCCCGAAAGGCATATCAGCCCCTCGGCATGCTCCCTGAGGAGATCGAGATCAATACGCGGCTTCGCGTAAAATCCTTCCGTGAAGGATTTGCTGACGAGGAAGCAAAGATTCTCATAGCCCGTTTTGTTTTCAACGAGCAGGGTCAGGTGGCAGTTGAAATAATCGGTCGTTCTCTGCCGATCAAGTCTTGATCCGTTCGAGAGATAGACCTCGCAGCCGATGATCGGTTTGATCCCCTCTTCGCGGCACGCCTTATAGAATTCGACGGCGCCGTACATCACGCCGTGATCCGTGATCGCGACGGCAGTCTGTCCGAGCGCCTTCGCGGCTTTCGGAATATCTTTCACGCGGCAGCAGCCGTCGAGCAGACTGTATTCACTGTGCAGATGCAGATGTACGAAGTCCGACATGATTTGCCTTTCTGCCGATC
>JAZLHQ010000274.1:0-2506 GCA_045616925.1 Eubacteriales bacterium
CGACAACCGCCGGTGCGAGTACGTCGCGCTGAAGATCCTGCGTCCGGAGCTTTCGGACAACGACGCGAACGTGCAGCGCTTCCTGAACGAATCGAAAGCGGAATCCATGCTCTCCCACCCGAATATCATCAGCGTCTACGACGTTTCGGTGGAGGGAAAATATAAATATATCGTGATGGAGTACGTCGAAGGGCAGACGCTGCGCGAATATATGAACGAGAACTGCCCGCTCCCCGAGAGCGAGGTCACGGATCTTTCGCTCCAGATCCTCTCGGCGCTCTCTCACGCACACGAAAAGGGGATCGTTCACCAGGACGTCAAGCCGCAGAACATCATGCGGCAGAAGAACGGACAGATCAAGATCGGCGATTTCGGCATCGCGCGTCTGCCCGGCGTCAACCGGCAGCAGACGGACGAAAAAGCGGTCGGAACCGTCTATTATATGAGCCCCGAGCAATCCTGCAACAAAACCGTCGACCGCCGCAGCGACCTTTATTCTCTCGGCGTTCTGATGTACGAAATGATCACGGGTAAATTGCCGTTCGACGGCGATTCGACCGCGAAGATCATCTATAAACAGTGCAACGAAACGCCCGTTTCGATCCGCGAACGCAGACCGGAAGTCTCCAAAGGCTTTGAGCAGATCGTTCTGCGCGCGATGTCGAAATCTCCCGCTTCGCGTTTCTCGGACGACCGTCAGATGACGGATTATTTGAGAAGACTGCAGAAATCGCACGACATGGTCTTCGAGTTCATCGACGAGACGCAGACCGAATCGATCAGCGTGCAGGTGACAAATCAGGGCCACGCGCTCGCCGACGTCATATTGGCGCCCGAGGCGCAGCCGGCGTCCGAAGGCGCCGAGCAGTCAGCCGCCGTTCAGACGGCACAGGCTGAAAACGCGAAAGAAACCGCCCAAAAAGGCAAAAAGAAGAAGCAAAAAGCCGAAAAACAGGTGATCGTCGAGGAAAAGCCCTCGCGCGTTTCGTTCATCTCGCTCATTTTCGGAATTCTCGTTGGACTCGGCATCGTCGCGCTCGTCAGCTTTCTTTACCTTTACGAATCGTTTTTCCTGCCGACGACGACGGCTGATTCGAACGTCATCGTCGTCTCGGACTTCCTCGGCGAAACGTATTCGGACGATTTCGTTGAAAAACTGAAATCGGAAGGCTACGAGGTCGAGGTCGAATGGAAAACGAGCAGCGATTACCTCGTCAACACGGTCATCGGGCAGACGCCCTCGGCGGGTGAGCGACGCATCATCATCGAAGGAAAACAGTATTGCCAACTGCATCTGACGATCAGCCGCGGCGAGAATATGCAGTATCTCGCGAACTACGTCGGAAGCGAATACCGGCAGGCGGAGATCGATATGCGCGAGATCGGCATGAGCGTGCAGTTCGAATACGAATACAACGAAACGATGGAAGAAGGGCGCGTCCTGCGCACTTATCCCGAAGCGGGAAGCTATATCACGGCGGAAACGCTCGTGACCGTCTACGTCAGTAAGGGCGCCAAGATCGAATACACGAAAATGCCCGATTTCAGAGGTCTCAACGCGCTCGAAGCGCACGACGTGCTTGAAAAAGCGGGACTTCTGCTCGGCGACGTCGTCTACGAATACTCCGACGAAGTACCCGAAGGCTGCGTGATCGGACAGAACGTCACGGCGGGAGCCGTGCTGCCGAAGGGCAACGCGACGCTCAGTCTGACGGTCAGCCTCGGCGTCGACCCCTCGAAGATCATTGAGCCCGACCCCGAAAATCCCGGGAATCCCGACGATCCGGGAGCGCTTCTGTAAATACGAATAACTCCGAACGTCCGAAAATCAACCGTTTTCGGACGTTTGTCTGCCGGAATACGGCAGCGGAAAGGATATTATGAACAAGGATCAGTCCCACATCCGCAATTTCTCGATCATCGCTCATATCGACCACGGCAAATCCACCCTTGCCGACCGTCTGCTCGAAAAGACGAACGCGGTCGCCAAAAGGGAAATGGAGGAGCAGCTGCTCGACAATATGGATCTTGAGCGCGAGAGAGGCATCACGATCAAGGCGCGCGCCGTCAGACTCGATTATACGGCGCCCGACGGGGAAGAATATACCCTCAATCTGATCGACACCCCCGGCCACGTCGACTTCAACTACGAAGTTAGCCGTTCGCTGAACGCCTGCGAGGGCGCACTGCTCGTCGTGGACGCGACGCAGGGGATCGAAGCGCAGACGCTCGCCAACGCGTACCTCGCGTCGGACGCCGATCTTGAGATCGTTCCCGTCATCAATAAGATCGACCTGCCGTCGGCGGATATCGACGGCTGCGTCAAGGAGATCGAGGATGTCATCGGCATCCCCGCGGAGGGCTGCCCCGCGATCTCGGCGAAGAACGGCATCAACATCGAACAGGTGCTTGAGCATATCGTCTCCGATATCCCCGCGCCGAAGGGCGATCCCGACGCGCCCCTCAAAGCGCTGATCTTCGACTCCTATTACGATTCCTACCTCGG
>JAZLHQ010000275.1:0-3462 GCA_045616925.1 Eubacteriales bacterium
GAATCGCCATTACTGCATGATCGGTATGAAGGACGGCAAGGGCTTCGTACGCCTGCATCCCGGAATTAAGCTGATCGGTGTGTTCTCTCAGGGAAATCCCGACAAGGAAGCCTTTAAGGACAATTATATGTGGTATCTCAATGATTTCTGCAACCGTGACATGGTGCTCGAAAAAATGCTGATCCACACCAGAAAAGAAACGCTTGAACAGGGAACCGGCCTGATGCAGGAAGCATACGAAGCAGGAAGAAATTTATGAGAATCTGCGGATTTCAGAAACTGACGCTCCTGGATTTCCCGGGGCATACGGCCTGCACAATCTTCACCGGCGGATGCAATCTGCGCTGCCCTTTCTGCCACAACGCACTGCTCGTGACGAAGCTCGGCGAAGATACGATATACGACGAAGAAGAGATCGTCACTTTCCTTGAGAAACGCGTCGGCACGCTCGACGGCGTGTGCGTTTCGGGCGGTGAGCCGCTCATCCAGCCGGGGATCCCCGCTTTTTTAAGGCGCGTGAAGGCGCTCGGCTTTTCGGTCAAACTCGACACGAACGGCAGTTTTCCCGATAAGCTGAAAGAGCTGGTTTCGAAAGGGCTCGTCGACTACGTTGCCGTTGACGTCAAGAATTCCTATATGAAGTACGCGAAAACGACGGGCGTTGCGGCCTACGATCCGAAGCCCCTGCAGGAAACGATCGAGTATCTGCTCTCGGACGCCGTTGATTACGAATTCCGCACGACCGTCGTCAGAGAATACCACGAGATTGCCGACATCGAAGCGATATCGAAGCGCATCGCGGGCGCGAAACGGTACTTCCTGCAGAGCTTTACGGACAGCGGAAATCTGATCGGAGAGAACGAAATGAGCGCACATTCCAAAGAAACGCTCGAAAAAATGAAGGAAGCGGCTTCGGTCTTCGTACCCTCCGTTTCAATTCGCGGAGTCTGACTTCCCCAAAATTGCGGGAATAAAAAAATATACAACATATTGTGAAATTTCTCTTGACAAGGCACAATATGTATGTTACAATAGTGGACAAGCGGGTCGTTTGCGCCAAATTCGGCGGTTTCTTTTGAGATCGTCGGCGTTTCGTGCGGCGCACCTCGCGTCCACTATTTTTAATTATCAATTTATATAAGGAGTCTGCCCATGTATCGTGTCGTAAAAAGAGACGGAGAAGTCGTCAATTTTGACCTCTCAAAAATCAGCGTTGCCATCGGCAAGGCGTTCGACGCCTGCCAAAAACAGTACAACCAGGAAATCATTGACTTTCTCGCACTGAAAGTCACCGCCGAATTCAACTCGAAGATCAAGGACGAAAAGATCTCCGTCGAGGAAATTCAGGACTGCGTCGAGGCAGTTCTCATCAAAGCCGGCTACGACGACGTCGCGAAGGCTTACATTCTCTACCGTAAACAGAGAGAAAAGATCCGTAATCTGAACACGACGATGCTCGACTACAAGATGATCGTCGACAACTATCTGCACATCAACGACTGGCGCGTCAAGGAGAACTCCACCGTCACGTATTCCGTCGGCGGTCTGATCCTCTCGAACTCCGGCGCGATCACCGCGAACTACTGGCTCTCCGAAGTTTACGACAAGGAGATCGCGGACGCACACAGAAACGCAGACATCCACATCCACGACCTCGCGATGCTGACCGGTTACTGCGCAGGTTGGTCCTTAAAGCAGCTCATTCAGGAAGGTCTCGGCGGCGTGACCGGCAAGATCACCTCGGCACCCGCAAAGCACCTCGTCTCTCTCTGCAACCAGATGGTCAACTTCCTCGGCATCATGCAGAACGAGTGGGCAGGCGCACAGGCATTCTCCTCCTTCGATACTTATCTCGCTCCGTTCGTTAAAAAGGACAACCTTTCTTACCACGAAGTCAAGAACTGCATCCAGTCCTTCATTTACGGTGTCAACACGCCTTCCCGCTGGGGTACGCAGGCGCCGTTCACCAACGTAACTCTTGACTGGACCGTTCCCGCAGACTTGGCGGAACTCAACTGCATCGTCGGCGGCAAGGAAATGGACTTCAAATACAAGGATTGTAAGCCCGAAATGGATATGATCAACCGCGCGTTCATCGAAACGATGATCGAAGGCGACGCCAACGGACGCGGTTTCCAGTATCCGATCCCCACTTACTCCATCACCCGCGACTTCGACTGGTCCGAAACCGAGAACAACAAGCTTCTCTTCGAGATGACCGCGAAGTACGGTACGCCTTATTTCTCCAACTACATCAACAGCGATATGGAGCCCTCCGACGTGCGTTCGATGTGCTGCAGACTGCGTCTTGACCTGAGAGAGCTGCGCAAGAAATCCGGCGGCTTCTTCGGCTCCGGTGAAAGCACCGGCTCCGTCGGCGTCGTCACGATCAATATGCCGAGAATCGCTTATCTCGCGAAGGATAAGGAAGATTTCTTCAAGCGTCTCGACAGACTGATGGACATCTCTGCGCGTTCCCTGCACGTCAAGCGTACCGTTATCACGCAGCTGCTTGAAAACGGACTCTATCCCTACACGAAGAGATACCTCGGCACGTTCGCGAACCACTTCTCCACGATCGGTCTCGTCGGTATGAACGAAGCCTGCCTCAACGCAAGCTGGGTGCGCAAGGATATGACCTCGAAGGAAGCGCAGGAATTCACGATCGAAGTTCTGAATCACATGCGTGAGCGCCTCTCCGACTATCAGGAGAAGTACGGCGACCTCTACAACCTCGAAGCAACTCCTGCGGAATCCACCGCTTACCGTCTTGCAAAGCACGACGTCGAGCGCTATCCCGACATCATCACGGCAGCCAAGATGCCCACTGATACGCCTTACTACACGAACAGCTCTCATCTGCCCGTCGGTTACACCGAAGACGTCTTCTCCGCTCTCGACATTCAGGATCAGCTCCAGACGCTCTACACGTCCGGTACCGTCTTCCACGCCTTCCTCGGCGAGAAGCTGCCCGACTGGAAAGCAGCCGCAAATCTCGTCAAGAAGATCGCAGAAAACTACAAGCTGCCTTACTACACGATGTCCCCGACCTACTCGATCTGCAAGAATCACGGATACATCTCCGGCGAGCAGTACACCTGCCCGACCTGCGGAGAGCGCACCGAAGTTTACAGCCGTATCACCGGCTATTACAGACCCGTCCAGAACTGGAACGTCGGTAAGACGCAGGAGTTCAAGGACCGCAAGGTTTACAACATCGGCAATTCCCATCTGACTCATACGGGTCCGAAGGACGATAACTGCGACGGTAAGCTGCAGGAAGTCCCCGCAGCAAGCGAAAACGTCGCCGGCGACAGCAAAGTGATCCTTTTTGCGACGACGACCTGCCCGAACTGCAAGATCGCGGCTTCCCTGCTCGACAAAGCGGGTATGGCTTATGAAAAGATCTACGCGGATCAGCAGCCCGATATGGCGCAGAAGTTCGGCATCCGTCAGGCGCCC